>JAVHRC010000078.1:0-11979 GCA_036171435.1 Candidatus Aenigmatarchaeota archaeon | reverse complement strand
GGATTATTTCAGCGCATACCAGCTGATAAGCCAGATAGACACCCTGATAAAAAGCACTGAGGCAAAAATAACCGAAGCCTCGCAGAACTTTGACAAAAGCGCGGGAAGCATGTGGCTATGGATTGCCGTAATCTTGGCGGTTGGCGTTGTGAGCGTTTTCATATTTTATTTTGCATTGCCGCCGAAAAAGAACGGGTTTGCTTCCGGAACAGGATATCAATATATGCTGCCAGGCACCAAGGGAAAATCAAGAATCATTCTCATAAAATCAAAAATCAATCTCATAAAAGAAAGGCTAAAAAAGGCCCTTGAAAAAATAAGACAGAAATTTAAAAGGAAACAGACTGCGCAGCCTTATTCCTATAAGGGCAACCAGTCTGTACTGCAGCCTTTTATTTACAAGGGGCCGCCGCTTGAGTAAGCCAAAACTTGGAATAATAATTTAATTTCTGATTGGTGTATGGCATGAAATTGGACAAAAAAGCGCTTTTCCCGATGCTTCTGGTTTTTGCATTATTTTTCCTGGCCATAGCCAGCCTCATGCTTTCGGGATTGTCCATAAGCAGGGCAATTTCAATGCAGAACGAGGTCATCGCGGTTTTCATGAAATCCCTGCAAAGCTCAAACGCGCTTTCCGCGGTAGCGGATTCGGGAATCTTTATTTTGCAAAACGCGGCGCTTCCGCTTCTGCCTTTTCTCGCCTTTTCCACGCTGGGTTTTGTTGCAGTACTATTCTTCAAGATAGAGACAAAAAAGCTGGCTGTTTCCCTTGCGGCCGTTGCGGCGTGCGCGCTGGTTGCCATGCTTGTTCTGGGCCAAAGCCCAGCTTTTTTGATAATTGCGCTCGGATATTTTGCCCTCCTCCTGCCGATAGAATTTGAAGAGCGCAAGACCGCGTTCAAAACAGGATTTGTATTTGCCTCCTCCATGCTCCGTTATCTTAATGTCGCAGTTGCCGTTGCGGTTCTTATTGCATTGCTTATTATGCCCGACTTTGACAAGGTTGCCGAGCAGGAAATGATTTCGAGCATCAATATTCTGCTGCCTGATATGGGAGAGCTGCAACAGGCGCAGAACGAGGTTGCAAAAACCTTTGTCAACCAGGCATCCTCTGACGTGAAAAATATCATTGATAACAATTACAATGTGCTGTCTTCAGACAAGCAGGCGCAATGTTCGGATTTCAAAAACACCGTAAATTCCGAGATAGAAGACAGAAGAACGCAGCTTTTGGCGCAACTCCAGTCGGGAAACACTTCTGTCGGCACCGAGCAGCTTGCGCAGGAAGTCTTCTCAAAAATAAGCATATTCTCCGCGATGTCAAAGGTGCTGCCCCTGATAGCAGTAGTGTCGCTTCTTTTCCTTCTTGAATTATTGAAGCCGCTGCTTGCGCTGCTCGGCGGCGCAGCCTATTCTCTGGCTGTCAAGAAAACAGGACGATGATTTACAAATCCTGTAAATGTAAGTATATAAGCAGAAAGTCAAAAATTAATTTTATGGAGCAACATCACAAGCATTTGGAAAAGCACGCGGAAAAGCATTCTGAAGAAGCCAGAAGAAGAAAGTTGAAGGCGGGAAAGTTTGTCTTGCCTCTAGCAATGCTTGTTGTAGGAATTCTTATAGGATATCTTATTTTCGCAGGCGCTTCAGCTTCCATAACAAAAGAGCAGGCTTCCGAGAAAACTTTGGCTTACATTAATTCCGTTTTGCAGGGGCAGGCTTCCGCAAAAATGATTTCGATGAACGAATCAAGCGGATTGTACAGCATGGATATCGATGTCGGCGGACAAAAATACAGTTCTTTCATGACAAAGGACGGCAAGCTGCTTTTCCCTTCTGGGATAAATCTTGAGCAGCAAGTTGCATCAGGTGATGTAAAAAGCAACACAGTTTCCATTCCAAAATCTGACAAGCCGAAAGTCGAGCTTTTTGTGATGAGCTTCTGCCCTTACGGGGTCCAGGCTGAAGATTTTATGAAGCCTGTTGCTGATTTGCTTGGAAAGAAAGTTGATATAAAAGTCAGGTTCATAGTGCAGGCGGGCTCTGACATAAATTCAATCCAGTCTTTGCATGGCGCCGCCGAGGCAAAGGAGGATTTGAGGCAGCTGTGCATAATGAAAAATTATCCGGAGAAATACTGGAATTATCTTTCCTCTTTCAACAGCAAATGTTTCCCGATTTATAAAAATGATACAGCGCTTGATTCCTGCTGGAAAAGTTCCGCTTCTTCCGCGGGCATTGATTCCGCGAAAATAGATTCCTGCGTGAACGCTGACGCGCTATCGCTGATAAATGCTGACGAGCAGGCTGCTGGCGCTTATGGCGTGAGCGGCTCGCCAACTTTGATTATAAACGGCGCAGCATACAGCGGAGCGCGCAGTTCAGAAGATTTCAAGAGCGCTGTCTGTTCTTCTTTCAACAATCCGCCCGCCGAGTGCGGCCAGAAGATTGGAAACTCCAGCCAAACTGTAAGCGATGCGCCTCACGCGGGCTGCGGATAATGATTTAAAGTTTTTCTTTCTATTATTGTTATGAAGTGTCCTTATTTCCCAAAAGATTGCGAGATGAAAAAAGAATTGGAAAAGTATGGCACCGACAACTTTGTAAATATGTGCTATGCCTTTACCATGAGTATATGCAAAAGAGAAAAACATAAAGATTGCGAGATTTACAAGCTAAAGATTTCCAGCAGCGGAAAATAAAATCAGTTTAACAGACAGCCTTCTTCTCGCAGATTTTACAGTTCTCCAGTCCGGACATATATTTCTTGTGAGTTTCGCACAAAAGCAAGTGTTGCCGCATCACCTTGCAGATTTCGCAGAACTCGCTTGTGGCGTCCACATGCGATAGTTCGCCTTTGGCTATCCTTTCCGCGATGGAATTTATCTTTCCCATGACTTCATTGTCTTTTTCCATTATATCCACTTTCCCGCCGCGAAGGTTTCTCCGGTACTGCGATATCGCCGGTTGTGTCATTCCCAGTTTCTTTGCAGCCGCAGCTTGTGTGAGCCCGTGCTTTTCCACAAGCTCTTTCGCTATGAGCGCGCGCACGGTCGGCATCACGTCAAGAACAATTATCTCGCATAATGGCTTCATAATTAGAACCTCGATTTTCAGATTTCTTTATAACACCGTTATGTTTGGAAGTTTATAAAAGTATCGAACCGTTCGCAAAAAACACGGAACAAAATTATAACACCTTCCAAACCTTTAAAAGTAACGGCGTTATAATAAGATGCATGACTACAAAAAAGATTTATTTTGATTATGCCGCTTCCCGCCCGGTGCGCGAGGAAGTCCTGAAAGCCATGGAACCCTTTTTCGCAAAAAAGCACGGCAACGCTTCATCTTTGCACAGCTTCGGACAGCAGGCGAAGAAAGCGCTGGAAGAGTCGCGCGACATTCTGGCAAAACAGATTGGCGCTGAGCCTGATGAAATATATTTCACATCCGGCGGCACGGAAGGAAACAACTGGGCGCTGAAAGGGCTGTTTTTTGCAAACCCGAACAAGAAGCATATCATAACCTCGCAGATAGAGCACGACTGCATTCTTAACGCGAGCGGTTGGCTGGAGAAACGCGGAGTTTCTGTCACATATCTTCCTGTTGGAAAGGACGGGCTTGTAAATCCGGATGACGTGAAAAATGCGATAAGAAAAGACACGCTTGTTGTTTCAATAATGCACGTGAACAACGAGATTGGCACGATAAATGACATCGGGGCAATTGCAAAGGTTTGCAGGGATAATGGGATTTTGTTCCATACGGACGCGTGCCAGAGCTTTACGAAAGTGCCGATTGACGTAAAGAAAATGGGCATCGACATGATGACAATAAACGCGCACAAGATTTACGGGCCGCAGGGAGTAGGCGCGCTTTACATAAGAAAAGGAATAAAGATAGAGCCGCTTCTTCACGGCGGCGGCCACGAGCGCGGATTGCGCTCCACAACGGAGAATATTCCCGGAGTTGTCGGTTTTGCAAAAGCCGCGGAGCTCGGGTGCGCGGAAATGAAAACGGAAATGGAAAGGCAGAGGAAGCTTCGCGATTATCTTGTCAAAGAAGTTTTGAAAATAAAGGATTCATGGGTAAACGGCTCATTGCAGCATCGCATAGCGGACAATGCGAACTTCGGGTTTCTTGGTGTGGAGGGCGAGTCAATTGTCCTTCATCTTGACGCAAAAGGCGTTGCAGCCTCGACGGGAAGCGCCTGCTCTTCCACAAAACTGGAGCCGAGCCACGTGCTGCTCGCTCTGGGATTGAAGCCGGAGGAAGCGCACGGAAGCCTGCGGCTGACAATGGGAATACATACTACAAAAGCGGACGTCGACTATGTCATCAAAATCCTGCCGCAGATTATAGGGAACCTGAGAAAAATCTCGCCATTTGAGAAATGATGTTTCTATCAAAAGGTTTTTAAGGAAGCGTTCTGAAAGTTTATTAAAAATCAGTATGGAAAGAATTCAAAGTTGCGCTGATGCGGCTATTCGCAAAAGCGTTCCTGATTCTTTTTCATATATGAATCCTTAATGAGAGGTGATTTAATGAAAGTAACGATTGACAAGGAAACTTGCATAGGATGCGGCGCCTGCACCGCCGTTTGTCCTGACATGTTCGAGCTCGGAAGCGACGGCAAGGCTCATGTGAAAAGCCAGAAGGGCAATTGCGCAAAAGAGGCGGCGGACGGCTGCCCGGTTAATGCGATAAAAATAAGCTGATGAAATAAGAAACGGTGAATCGAAAAATGTCTGTAACATACTCGAAAAAAACGATGGAGCATTTTCTCAACCCGAAGAACATGGGCGAGATAAGGGACGCGGACGGCGTGGGGAAGGTGGGAAATCCGGTCTGCGGGGACGTGATGTGGATTTACATAAAAGTCGGAAAAAAAGGAAACGAGGAAGTGATAAAGGAAATAAAGTTCAGGACGCTCGGCTGTCTGCCTCCTGATGAAAAAGTTAGTATTGGAAATGATTGGATAAGCATATATGATATCACAAAAGGAAATACGGTGCTAACAAGCGAAGGCAAGAGGGAAACGGTAAAAAACACATACAAAAATGAATTTGATGGCAGATTGATACACATCATTCCTTTTGTCTCAAAATTTAACAGTTTTTCTGTCACACCTTCACATCCTGTCTTCTGCATAAAAAGAAAGTTTCTAAAGTACCACAGGATTTCAAATAAAAATTGTGATTGGTTGAGAATAAATGAAAACGAGTTAATATCCGCAAAACCTCATTATGTTGAGGCGGCATATTTGGAAAAAGGAGATTATTTGATATTTCCAAAAAGAAAGGAAACAAAGGATAATACGATGTTCACAAAGAACATTATGAAGTTGCTAGGTTATTATTTGTCTGAGGGATATGTTACTGTTAATGAAACAGTCCTTAATTTTGCATTCAATAAGAATGAGAAAGGAGAAATGAACGAAGTTAAAAAAATACTGAAAGAAGAAATAGGAAAATCCGGGAGCGAAAGAACAAGGGGAAATGTCACCGAAATGCGAGTCTGTTCCGCCAAGCTTGCGAGGTTCCTTGTATCGCTTGCAGGCAAATATGCCAAAAGCAAGAAGCTTTCGGAGGAAATTATGCTGTTGCCTTTTGAGAAACAATGGGAGATGATAAAAACTTATATCAAGGGAGACGGAAATATTTATAGAAGGCGTGAAAAGGAGAGTGCCACATATCGCATGGATACAACTTCTGAGAAACTGGCAATCCAGATTCAGGAGATGCTTGCAAGGGGAAGCATATTTGCCCCAATTAAAAAATTTGTAAGACCGCCAACTTTTATAGAAGGCAGAAAGCTCAAAGCGCATACACTTTATAATATTTCATTCAAACTGGAGAGAAAGCATAAATTTGTCAAGGAAAACAAAAAATATTTCTTTGTGCCGATTAAGAAAATTGGGACAAAACCATTCAAAGGGAAAGTCTATAATTTGGAGATGAATGGAAAAAATCATTCATATCTTGTAAAAGGTTTTGCGGTTCATAATTGCGCCGCAGCCATTGCCACAAGCTCGATGATTACGGAGCTTGCGAAAGGAAAGACGTTTTCCGAAGCGATGAAGATAACGAGGGACGACGTGAAGGACGCGTTGGGGGACTTGCCGCCGGTAAAGTTGCACTGCTCAAACCTTGCCGCGGACGGGTTGCAGGAAGCGATTTATGACTATCTTTCAAAAAGCGGCAAACCCGTGCCGAAGGCGCTTGAGGAACACCACGAAAAAATAAAAAGAGCGTCGGAGCACGAGCATTAAATATATAAATTAAAAAATAACATTAAAGATATGTTTAAATTGAAAAATTTTTATCTAAATGTAAATCAAAAGATGAAATTGATTGAAATACTTCTGATTGTTGGCTCTATATTAGCTGCCTTTAAGATTCCATCTGACATGATTTGGCTCTTTATGATATTCATTTTATTCTCAATTTTATATTATATTCATATACAGCAAAAGAAGGTAGGGCATCTTGAGTTGACTTCAATCTTCGTTTCAGCTTCTTTCGTTGGGATTATAACATATAATTTTGCTGTTAGTGTTATAACAGCGGCTCCTAATTATTTTGATTTTTGGATAATTGTAACTCTCATTTATTATTTTCTTTTCACAGGATTGCTTTATCGCGTATTGACAAACAAACGAAATTTATAACGGTTGCAAAAGGCTTAAATACTTTCCGAGCCAACGAATGTTGCTAACTTCGTGATTATAATGGTGAGTCAGATGGCTGGTGAAGTACTTTGCTCAGGAAAAGGGAACTGATTCTGACAGTCATACAATTCTTCTGGAAGAATATCTTCCTTCTTTGGATGACTTGGCTGAAAAACTTAATGACAATAACAGGTTCTCCGTTGATACAGCTTCAGTGGAAAAACTTTCCGCCTTGCTAAAAGATTCTTACAATAAGGCAAATCCTTTCTTTTGGTCCGCAAACGAGATGCTAATCACAGAAAGCGGCGTTGCAGTGATTGAATCCAATCCTTATGCTGGAGAGGCGCCTTCTTACCTCCCTGATTCTTTGAGAAAGGAGATGGCTGTTGATTATGTGAAAAACCTGTTAAAAGCCAGGCCAGATATCAGAAGCGCAGCTGTTGAATATTTGCATTGGGAAAAATTCCCGCTTGACATAGCCAAATCCCTTGAAGAAAGGGGGATAGGAGTAAAAAAGTTCATGGAAAAAGAGGCGGGAACTTCAGAATTTGATGCAGAACCTCCCGACATAGGAGATATAGATGAAATTATACAGTTCGGAATAGGCTTGCCCAAGAAATGGAAAATAAGGGACGAAGGCCAGACAAAAACGGTTTTTTCCCAGCTTATGATGGATGCGAAAGTATCGCAACTTGCAACTTTCAATTATTTTGAGAAAAAGGGAATCAGGACATTCACTCCCGCATCATATCTTGTTTCTGACAAAGGCTATCTTGAGAAAGCGCTGGATATTTTCAGCGATTATGGGGTTAAAAAGATTGTGACAAAGGGCGTTGATGACATCAGCTTTGGCGGAAGAAATACAAAATTCTGGGGATTGAACGGAACAAGCGCTGATGAGATACCTGCATATTATAATTCATTAGAGTCCCCGATAATTCTGCAGGAGTTTGTGGATTTCGTTCCCATAACAGAAGTGTCTAAAAGCAAGAAGCAGGTTCAGGTAAGAAAAAAGGGATATCGTTTTTTGGGAACGAAGGTTTTTGGAGGGGAAGAAACAAAAAAAGAGTACGCATACAATGTCCGCCTTTTCACGCTGCCTGATGAAAGCGGCATAAAACTATACGGGGGCTTCGCAAAGCTTGGAAGGGCCCCGATTGCGACATCAAACGGCGACAGGCGCATCAGCGAAGGCAAGGTGGAAAACAAATATAACACCAGCGCCCATGGCGGAGCAATAATAACTTATGACAAAAACGCAACGCCTTTGGAAGTGACTTACAAAGAGAAAAAAGACGTCGGTAATTTCACGCTGCCTGTAACAAAACATAATATCGGTCCGCTTTCAATTATTTCGCAGGCGCAGACCGCGATGCTTGCCGGTTTTTATGAGGGAACAGGCTCCGGGCAAATATACGACGGCTTAAAAAAGATATGCGGCCTGCCTAACATGGCCAATTTCGGATAAGGTGACTTTATGAATAATGAAGATATGGTAAAATCATATGAAGATGAAGCCGTTAGATTGTTGCAGCGCCTGATATCAATAGACACATCAAATCCCCCGGGAAAGAATTACGACAAGCTTGTTGATTTTATAGTTCCGATGTTCAAGGAACTCGGGTTTGAAACGCAGAAGGTGGTTGTACCGCACGATGTTGTGGTGAAAGGGTTGTCCGAAAAGGGGATTGAAGGCGAGAGGGCAAATCTGGTTGCATCAAAAAAATCAGGGAAACAGCCGCTGACGGTATATTGCCACATGGATGTTGTTCCCGCGGGAAAAGGATGGAAACATAATCCTTTTGCAGGGGCAGTTGAAAACGGGAAAATCTATGGCAGGGGCTCATCAGACATGAAAGGTTCAATAGCTTCGCTGATAACCGCGCTGAAAATAATGAGGGAAAAAAGAATCCTTCCTGCATACGACTTGACCATAGTCATAACAACGGATGAGGAAATAGGCCCTTATACGGGGCTGTGCTATCTTGCAGACAAGGGAATGATAAAGGGGGACATGCTCGAACTTGACAGCGAGGCTGATGCAGCCACGATAGCTGCATTGGGTTGCATACAGTTTGAGATAAAAATAAAAGGAAAGTCGGTTCATTCAGGGCTTTCGCACAGGGGCGTGAACGCCGTTGAGAACAGTACAATTATCATGAACGAATTGCTTGAGCTAAAGAAAAAAGTTGAAAACAGAAAATCAAAAATAAAGGCAAACCCCGAGACAGGGCTGAAAAACGTGCAATCAAAAATGAACATAAACATAATAGGAGGGGGAATAAAAATAAACATAGTGCCTGATTCATGCCTGATAAGCGTTGACAGGAGATACATTAATGAGGAGAAAAAAGAGGATGTGATAAAAGAGATGGAGGACACATTAAAGAAAGCAAAAGAAAAAAATCCAAAGCTTGAATATGAACTGAAAACGGATTTTATATATGACTCGCAGGCAACAGAACCTGACAGCAATATAGTAAAAAGGCTTGAAATTGCCATAAAGAAAGCGACAGGGAAAACCCCATTTGTCGGCGGTTCAATAGGCTCGGGTGATATTGCCTATGTTGCGAAAAAGCTTGGAATAAGAATAATAGGAACTGGTGTTTCAAGAACGGAAAATAATTTTCATGGCGATGACGAGTTCGTTTACATAAGGGATGTCATGAATCTGGCAAAAGTCTTGGTTTTGTTTTTGTCAGATAAACAGTGAAAAATAAAATATGCCGGGGTGGCAGAACGGTCATGCACTCGCCTGCAGTCGGGCTTTTCTTTCAAAAAGAAAATCCCGGGCAAAAGAAACGATATTGAAAAATATTATAAAAAATATGCAATGCAGACAGCGGGATAACCGAGTTCAACTGACCTTTTTTCTTTCTCCACGAAAAGCGAAGCTTTTCGGGATGCCAAAATCCGAAAGGATTTTGTGCACAAAGAAAAAAGCTCAACCAAAAAAGAAAGATTAGAAAGAAAAAAAGCTCAGAAAGTCTCGGCCCTGGCTCCATAATTTTAATCGGTGATGACGGAGAAATTGTTGTTTTGGAAATCGAAGGAAAGAAAAGATATTTTGCAAAGTGATGGATGTTATGTATGAGATAATAGACAAAATTGATGGCGAGGATATTCCGCAGCTCGTAATAGTCGACGAGTCTGTGGAAAAAGAAATAGCAAGAAAGCTGAGAGAAAATAACATATGTGTTGCCTATATTGGAAATGATTGTGGCTGTGAAAAAGGAATGCCTGATGAAGATATAGTAGAACTAGGAAGAACCTTGGGAAATGTGCCGATATTTACATGCGATACAGGTTTCCGAAAATATAAGAAGGAACTTGGGTATGACAAAATTATCGTATTGGAACAGATGGGTTCGGCATATGAATGCTTAAGAAGAGCTAAAAAAGCAGGCATAAATATAGAAGGGAACATCTTGCCGAAATTAAAACATTTCGTTTAAAGTGTCTAATGTGAAAAAGAACAATCTAAAAAAGCAAGGAAAGAAGGAAAAAGTCGTGTGCCTGATAAGCGGTGGAATTGACTCGCCTGTGGCAACCGCGCTTGCAGCCAATCATTATGAGATAATTCCCGTGCATTTTTCGCTTTACCCGTTTTACTGCAAGGGCTCGTTCGAAACGATGATAGCGGTGTTGAAATATTTGAAGAAGAAAACAAAATTCAGGGAGTTCATAATTTTTCCGCACGCTGAAATCCTGTCTGTAGTATTGAAAAGCGAGAACAGGCTCGCGCGCGACTATATGTGCGTGATGTGCAGAAAGGCAATGTTCAAGGCTGCGGAAAAGATTTGTGACAGCGAAGGCGCAGCTGGAATCGTAACAGGAGAATCCATTGCGCAGAAGGCTTCGCAGACCTTGCAAAACTTGGCTGCGACATCTTCCGGAATAAAATATCCGATGATAAGGCCTTTGCTCTCGATGGACAAGACGGAGATAATAAAGCTGTCGAAAGGTTTGGAAATGCCTGAGAAGCACGTTGGCTGTTGCACAGCAACACCGGAATGGCCTGTTACAAAAGCTGCTTCCGAAACAGCGGAAAGGATTTTCAACGAGCTTGGCTTGCAGAAAATAATTGATGAGAACTTCAAGAAGATGGTGAGAATAAAGAAGTTTGACAAAACAGCTTACGAAATATTACAAAAAGTGTTGGGAGAGTAGAATGACAGAAACCAGAACATCTGTTATCGGGCTGGTAAAAAATAAAGATAAGATATTATTGTTAAAACGGAGCTTCAATAAAAAGAGTTCTCCGGGAAAATGGCAGCCTGTCTCAGGATTCATAAAAGAGATGGAAAGCTGCGAAAGTGCAGTATTAAGAGAAGTAAAAGAAGAAACAAACTTGGATACAAAAATTGTTAAATCTGGGAAAGTTTTTGAGGTTACAGACAATTACGGCAGATGGGTTGTGGTTCCATACTTGTGCGAAACGGAAGATGAGAGTGCGCTAAAGTTGTCAGATGAACATACAGAATTTGTTTGGATAAAACCTGAAGAATGGAAAAATTATGATTGCATTGCAGGAATGGAACAGGATTTGAAATCAATTGGATTAATATAAAAGATGATTTTTATGTCGATAAGATTTTTCAACTCTATGACAAAGAAGAAAGAGGTTTTCAAGCCGCTGGAAGCGGGAGTAGTGAAGATGTACAACTGCGGTCTTACTGTTTATGATTATCCGCACGTCGGGAATTTGCGCGCCTACACTTTCGCAGACTTGCTTCGCAGATGGCTGGAGTATCGCGGTTTCAAAGTGCGCCAGGTAATGAATTTCACAGACGTTGGGCATATATCAGGGGATGAACTTGTTGCAACAGGCGGAAACATTGATCGTATGGAAAAAGCAGCGAAGCGCGAGCACAAGTCGGTTTGGGAGATAGCGCAATTTTACATTAACCAAGCCATGGACAATTACAGGAAAATGAATTTTCTCGAGCCTGAGGCAAGGCCGCGCGCGACCGACCATATTAAAGAAATGATTGAAATTATAGAGGGCTTGATAAAAAAAGGATACGCTTACGTGGCGAACGGCTCGGTGTATTATGACATTTCAAAATTCAAAGAATATGGAAAGCTTTCCGGAAACACATTGGAACAGCTGAAAGCGGGTGCAGGAGGAAGAACGGAAGAGAATCCTGACAAGAAAAATCCGTTTGACTTTGCGTTATGGGTAAATGACCCGCAGCATATAATGCATTGGAAATCTCCGTGGAGCGAAGGCTATCCGGGCTGGCATATAGAATGCTCTGCGATGAGCAGGAAATATCTTGGCGATATGTTAGATATTCATACCGGAG
>JAVHRC010000077.1:0-2606 GCA_036171435.1 Candidatus Aenigmatarchaeota archaeon | reverse complement strand
CGCCAACCAGCGAGACTGTTATCATCAGAAGCATTATTGTGGCAATTATCGCAGAGATGGCTTTCATATGAAAGAAATAATGAAATGGAGATATAAAGATTAGTTCAAGAACTCGTCCGTTTTCGTTCTCTCGGAAATTTCCCCGCTGAGATTCTTCCTGACAAGCTCCTTTGCATTTTTTGTCGGGAAATTTCCAAGAAGCCATGCGAGCTTGATGAATGCCGTTTCCGGAAGCATGTCATCGCACGGTATTATCCCGATATTCAGCAAATCCCTTTGCGGCGAATAAACGTTCATGTTAACTCTTCCGTAAATCGTTTGCGATGCCATGCATACAACCATGCCCTTTTCCACAGCATTCTTTAATCTGCTAAGAAGTATGTCAGGCACATGCCCCAAGCCCGTGCCTTCCAAAACCAAGCCCTTGTATTTTTTCCCAACAAAAAAATCTATCAGGGAAGGGTCCGTGTTCGTGGTTGTTTTTACCAGCGCAATCTTCTCTTCCATTTCTGTTTTCATCTCGATTTTTCTTTTTTTGTCTTTTTTCCGGTAATCGTTTTTTATGAATTCTATCTTATTATCGGAATAATTCACGCGCGCCCATGGAAGCGAATTTATCGGGCGGAACGCGTCGCGCCTGCTTGTATGCATTTTTCTTGTCTTGCAGGCAGGTAGGATAAGGCAATTCCCGTCATTCATGTTCTCATGCATGCATATTGCTATCCCTGCAAAGTCGGAATGTGCAATAAAGTAGGCGGCGCTTATCAGGTTTTGCGCAGCGTCAGTGCTTCCCCTGTCGCTGCTTCTTTGCGCGCCAACAAGAATTACGGGCACGGAAAGGTTTTGCAGCATGAAAGCCAGTGCAGCCGATGTGTAATGCATAGTGTCAGTTCCGTGCGCCACAATCACGCCGTCTGCGCCGTTTTCTATTTCCTTTTTAATTTCTTTTGCCATGGTCTGGTAATTTGAAAACCGCATGCTCTCGGACATTATGGAAAAGACAAGCCTTGTTTTCACGTTCGCCATTTGCGAAAGTTCGGGAAACATTGCCAGCAGGTCTTCCGGAGAAAACTTCGAGACAACGCCACCCGTCCTGTAATCAACGCGGGACGCTATCGTGCCTCCCGTGTGAAGTATTGATATGTTTGGCTTTGACTTGTCAATTTTCTGTTCAGCAGCCTTCGCGTAACTTCCAAGTTCGAATCTTTTCTCGGCTTTAATATTTTCCGGTTCCGGAGCTTTTGATTTCTTAATATCAACGCCTTTTTCAAACTTTATGCCTACGTTATAGCCGCTATCCAGTTTTATTGCAAGCGTGCCTGCGCCGGAAGATGGCATTAGCATGCCTTCAAAGACAATTTTTCCTTTTTTCACAACAACCCTGCCGCCTACCCCCGTTTTATTTTTCCTGAGAAGCCTTTGGATTGCAGGCGAATAGCCGTTTGTCATATGATAGAATAGGATATTCACATATTAATTCGTTTGCAAAGCCGCTAACAGCCCGTGAAATCAATGCCTGAGGAAGTTATCGACTCCTTTGCGTTAGGGCAGTCGGAGGACACATAAACAGCCGTGATGTTGCAGCCGCCGATTACGGACGCGTTCGAATAATAGTCTGTTTCTCCGGTATAGAGGATTGTATCAGAACCTCCTGATGCAGTATTGTATATGCTTGAGGAGCCGTCCCGCATTATCACGGAAAATGTTATGTTTGCCAGCGCAGAATCCTGCGCGCCATCGTTTGTTATTCTTGTTTTCAATATGTTGCTTGTGCCGTTATAGCTCATGGAATTGATTTTAAGCTTGCTGTAGGCGCAGTTCAATGTTGCCATGGTTTTTTCAGTGCCGGATGCCTGCTGCGTGCTCACGAAAGTTGTATAGAAATTTGAAATCAGCGACGCGATTGTTATTGTGAAAGCTATCAGAAGCACAGTGGCTATAAGCGGAGAGATTGCTTTTTTGCGGATTATCATGCATTTAAATTTGAATTCCTGCTTAATAAGTTTTATATTATCTGCTTCATTGTCACGGTCTCGTCGGGCGCGAGCGCCCTGTTCCAGATGCGGACTTCATCTATCATACCTTTTATAGCAATTCCCCTATAATTTAAAACGCTTCCCGCGGAATTGTCTATTAATCCGCTGCCTGCGCCTTGAGCACCTAATTTGCCATCTACATATATTTTTACATTTATACCGTCATAAACGCCCACTATATGATGCCAGGTTCCGTATTGGTTTAAAACAGATACACCAGAACCATATACAGTACCGCCGATAGTTACAGCAAACTGGTAACCATCCCTTAATTCAGTATTCCAACTTGGAGCATCATATGCATAAATTCTGTATTTTGTCTTATCAACGAGACTGTCCACAGTATTTCCAACATTATCCATCTTAAACCAGACTTGCACAGAAATCTTATCTGTGTTGTAAATGTTCAGGCTTGCCGAGTCAGGAATAGCTACATAATCATTGCTTCCGTCAAAGCTTAAACCCTTTGCAAATTTTCCATTAACCCATTGCGGCTCGGAGCCTGACGGCAATAATGTCCCGACATTTCCGTTTCCAGAATCATCACTTGCCTTGTTCCCCTGTCCTTCG
>JAVHRC010000076.1:8338-12095 GCA_036171435.1 Candidatus Aenigmatarchaeota archaeon | reverse complement strand
CCTGTTATGTTCACTGTTCCGCTATCGCCCTCGTTAATCGTTGTTGTGCTTGCCCCGAGTTTCATGTCATCCATCGTTACAACCAACGACTTGTTCTCAATCACGCCTTTCCCGCAGTTTCTCAGCGTTACCTGGTTTCCATAAATGTTGTCAATCCTCATGCACATTGCAAGTTGTGCTGTAAGTTGCGAAGCCTGCTGACCGCCGGAGGCTGTGGTTGTAGTTGCTATCGTGGAAGAGAACACATAGAATACTCCAACCAGAGAAACGGTAATCATCAATAACATGATAGTGGCGATTATCGCTGAAATTGCCTTCATAAGAAAGAAATAATGAAATGGAGATATAAAGATTCTAGAAATTTAATCAAATCTGTTATCTAATAAAACGCTGTTATTGATAACTTTATAAGCCTTTCCAGAACATTAAACTGCTATGGAAGCTCACAGGATTGAGCTGCCGCGGGAAATAATCATTGGAAATGGAATTCTAAAAGACATTGACGCGGTATGCAAGAAGCTGCAACTTGAAGGTTCGTGTTTATTGCTTTCTGGACCTACAACAATGAAGATTGCAGGCGAGACAATATTAAAAGGGTTGGACAGCTCCGGCTATGTTGTGAATGTTGTTATAGTTGATTCCATCGATAAGATGGAAGTTGACAAGATAGTTGAAAAGGCAAAGGCGTTTGATTTTATTATCGGCGTTGGCGGCGGGAAAGTGATAGATATCGCGAAATATGCGAGCTTCAAGTCCGGAATACAATTTATTTCGGTGCCGACAGCGCCTTCGCACGACGGCATAGCATCCTCCCGCGCTACGTTGAACGGCAGCAACGGGATGCGCGCGAGCTATGATGCGCAGGTTCCGATGGCAATAATAGCGGACATTGACATAATTTCAAAGGCGCCCTACAGATTGATAGCAAGCGGCTGTGCTGACGTGATATCCAACATGATATCCGTTGAGGACTGGCAGCTTGGGCACAAGAAAACCGATGAATATTACTCTGATTATGCCTCATCAATAGCGGTTCTTGCCGCAAACGTGGTTTCCGACTCCGCGGATATGATAAAAAACCATGACCAGCGCGGAATAAGGAACCTGATGGAGGCGATTGTGAGCAGTGGCGCAGCCATGTGCATTGCGGGCTCGAGCAGGCCTGCGAGCGGAAGCGAGCATTTGTTCTCGCACGCACTTGACATGCTGATGCCGGAAAAGAAAAGCCTTCACGGCGAGCAGTGCGGCGTCGGGAGCATAATGATGGCTTACCTGCACAAGCTTCCCTGGCAGCGCATAGTGGAGAACCTTAAAAGGCTTGGCTGCCCAACTACTGCCCAGGAGATGGGCATACCCGATGACATCATAGTCAAGGCGCTGGTGATGGCAAAGGATATTAAAAAGGACAGGCATACCATTCTGAACGAAGTCAATCTTGACGAGGAAAAGGCAAGGGAGCTGGCGAGAATAACAGGCGTTATAAGATGAGATTTATGGCAAGTCAATTAACCATTCAAAAAATTCAGCAGGAGCAGGCAAAGAAGCTGGTGCATTTGCCAACCAACGTTCCTTTTGTCTCAAAGATGATGCGCCTTCCGAAAGATTCCGATATCAAGGAGCAATTCAAGCAGGTTTGCAGCGATGTCGGGGTTGAAGGCTCGAAGAATGAGATGGAAAGCCTTGTTGTTTATGATATGACAGACGGGACAAGGACTTCCACGGACTTGAAAGGCGAGGACGCCTATTTTGACGGCGGGCTTTTCTGCCTAAGGATGATACATTTCTTGAACACGCTTGGCTCGAAGAACGTTTATATTAATGTGATACACGAAGGGCACAAAAAACGCGCAAACTATGAGGACATCTACAAGGGAATGAAAAAGCACGTCGGCGTGTTTGCCGAGTTTGCGAAAAAATACAACGTCAGATTAAAGTTCTTAGGCGACTACACCTCGAGGATAGAGCCTTTGAAGCTGATGCTGCGCGGCAGGATTAACAAGGACAAGACCTCTAAAATGGAGGCTTCCTACAGGTTTGACTTCCGCAGCGTTCTGGGCGGGCTTGAGAAGGTAACTTCAAAGAACACGGGAATGACTGTATATTTCCTGATAAATTACTCCACAAAATGGGCTGAAAAGAAAGGCGCGCACTATTTCAGGAAACTTCCGAACGTGAACGCGGTAATCCGCCACACGAAAGGATACATCAACGGGGACATGTGGATTTTTGACAAGTTTGACAACCACACGCTGGTTTACGCGCAGAACGGCTCGTCAAGCATCAACTGGAGCGACAGGCAGATTCTGTATCTGCTGGCAATATCGCTCAAAAGCGTGAAGCTTAACGAGGGTTTCCACCTTTCCAAGAAATACGCGGGCAGCGAGAAGGAGATGATAAGGAAGAACCGCGAGCGGAAACTCGAACTTGAGGATAAGAATTTCTACAATTCAAGCGAGAAGAAGCTCCCGAAGCGCGTGATAATTTTCGGCCCCTACGGTCCGGAGATATATAAGTTTTAAAGGATTCTAACTATATAATTTTTCAATAACTGAGAATATAGCATAATATATCCTTAAACATAAATTTTCAAACAATATATTATCAATAAACTCTTCATTGAAGATGTGATGTGAATTATTTCTAATTCTTTGAGCAGTTATAAATGAAACTGCAAGTTTGTCTTCTTTTTTATCTGCATCTTCAATTTCATTAAGCATACATGAATATCTTTTACTTATTTGACTTTGAAAAAAACTTTTATCAGTAAATCCATAATTTGGAGCTATTATCTTTTTATATAGTTCATTAATATCTTCTCTTTTTAAAGTAATATTATTAGCTTTGGGGGATTTCTTAATCAATGTTTCAAGTATTAAAGTAAGATTGACAAGAAAATTATTTACAGTAAATTGCGCCTCTTTAGATTGAGGAGATATTTTCAGAAAACGTTCATTCTCATTATATTCTAAAAAACTGGCAAGTAATGCCGCCCAAGCAGACCTTAAAGGTCTTGGAGAGTTATTTGTAACTATTTTTGATATAATAATACTTCTTAATAAATCACCAGTAATATTGAATCTTGAATCATGTATTCTTATTTTATCAAGGAATCTTTTTATTTCATATAGTAATTTTTGTGCATATCCATAGTCATTTCCTTTTAAATCCTCTCCTTCTCTCGTATCAAATGTTAAAATCCACATAGCAGGAGTTCCTGGTGATGGAATTCTTTTTGTTTTTATATCTTCTTCAAGAGCATATTCTAACCATTGAAAAGCTTTATCAAAATTGTTGGCAAACAAACTATAGATACCAGCATGATAAAAAGCAGTTCCTTTGTGAATTTTATTATAATTTAATGCATCTATTTTTTTCATTCTCTCCAACAACGATAGCCACATTTCAATACCTAAAATTTGTTTTCCGGATAAAAAAGAATTAATTATAAATAGTGTATGTTCTTGAAAAAATTTGTCTGCTGTTTCATATTTTTCTATGAAAGAAAAATCTTTTCTAACAAGGTTATAGAATTGAGAAGTATTTATTAGAGATTTATACTCATCAATAGTATAATTCCTTCCTCTTAAATTAATTTCTAAAAATCTCGTTGATTCAAAATTAAATATAATTTCATTCATTTTATCACAATTTTTACAATATCGTCCCAACCAAAAACGCGAACAGCACGAGGAACGTCGCCATCTTGACTGTGCGCTCGCCGCGCTTCGGCTCCTGAATTATCGCATAAAGGCTGAGA
>JAVHRC010000076.1:0-8238 GCA_036171435.1 Candidatus Aenigmatarchaeota archaeon | reverse complement strand
ATCAGGATAAGAATGAAGAGGGAAGAATAATACAGATAGAAAGGAAAACCGTCTATGAAAGCCGCGGCAAGAAATGATGATGATGCAAGATAAGCAACGAAAATTCCTTTTATTATTGTTCTTTTCAGTTTCCATGCATACAGGCCGGACACAGCAAAATTAAAAAGCGCTATTGAAAAGAAAGATGCGCTGACAAATACGGAAGCAGCCAATCCGATTATGTTCGCAATCCAGAACAAATAAAACGCGCTTTTTCTGGTAATTCTGCCGGAAGGTATCGGACGTTTCGGCATATTGATTTTGTCAATCTCAAAATCGAAATAGTCGTTTATCGCGTTCCCGCCGCCGCAGATGAGAAATGTTGTTGCCATGGCCAAAAGAGGTTGAATTGTAAACATGAGTATAAGGAAAGATGAAAAGGGATAGCTGATCATAGGAAGTTTCCAGATTATTGTTGCTATTATCAAACCGAGGACTGCCATAAAACAGACATTAGGCCTTAACAGCTCGATTGCGGCTTTCACAGATTTCATTTATAATCACTATTTTCTCTGCTCGATGTTCCTTAATCTTTTCTCAATGCTTCTCATATAATCCTGCAGGTTTTCTATTGTTTTTTGCTGGTTAAGGATCTTCCTTTTCAGGTCTCGAATTTCCATATTCGCAGGCTTGACCGCGGGCTTCCGCTCCATCTCGTCCTTTTTCCAGAAGATGTTTTTCAGCTTGAACGACAAATGCTCTTTCCCGATTTCATCTATCAGTTTTCTGCTTAGCAATTCCTTTGCATACCTTTCGTTGCATATTCCTTTCTTCTCCACGTCAGACAACGCGTCTTCCATATCCAGCTTTTGGATTGGCAGAGCCATCCTTCCGAAGAACGTGAGCATTGCTTCATTCCCGTCAACTTTTATCCACTTGTTCTTTTTTGCCCAGAATATTGCAGCTTCCTTCCTGTCGATATTTATCTCGCTAATGTATTTTCTTCCTGTTCTTAGCAGCTGCAAAAGGTGCTTTTCGGGAAAACCTTTCTGGAGATAGTGCTTGCCTTCTGGGGTTATTCGGTACATAAAGATACCAATTAAATTTGTTAGAACCCGCTTAAATCTTTTAGAAAGAGGACTTTAAACTTTCAGCTCCTTTGACTTCTGCCTCAGCCCGTAATATCCGCATTTCCTGCATTTCACTTTTCCAGCTATGACCTTCTCCGCATCCGCCTTTATCTTGGCGTTGCACTTCATGCACACGTAAACGCGGTTGTAGAGCCTGTTCATCGTGGCTTCCATTTTTTGTTTTACCATAAATATCACGCAGCAAGCAGAGTATTATCGTTTTTTAAGGCTTAAATGCTTTATTCTTTCTGCAATTTTCCCGGGCTTAAGATTTGTTGAATCAATGACAAAAACTTTCCTGTGCTTTTTTCTCGCCTCGTATTCGATAAGTCCGATTATCTCGGACTCGACGTTTTCGCGGATTTTCTCCATACTCCATCCTTTTTTTGCCAGCCTTTTTTCCAGCACCGCAGGCTCGCAGCGCAGCACGATAACGGCGCCGATAATGCTCCGAGGAAGCAGGTGCGAAAGGTGCGAATCTATTATCGCCGTTTTGTTTTTATATTTTTCCGATTTTAGCTCTTTTTCCAAGAACTTTTCAACTTTTTTCATGTCAGCGACATATGTTTTTCTTTTTTTGTCGTAATTGCTGTAAAGCTTGCGCTTTTTTATTTCCGAATTAAGCTCAATTATTGCAAAATCTTTCTTTCTCAGAATTTCTGCGACGCCGGTTTTTCCCGTTCCTGGAGTTCCCGTGAGCGCGATAACAGTCTTTTTATTCAATTATCTCACCAAACAATGCCGAACTGCTAGCTTTTGTTATTTTAACATTAACATATTTTCCAATGATATTTTCATTGCTCTTTATTTGCACAGGTTTGTATGCAAAGTTCTTTCCCAAAAAGCCCGTCTTGCTTTCGCACGAAAGCGAAGCTTTCGGCGTGCCGGAATCTCTGATTCCGTGCATTTCCGTAATCAGGACTTTTCCTTCCCATCCTATCCATTTATTGTTATTCTCAAGATATATCTGCTTCAATAGTTCGGAAATCCTTTTGCTTCTTTCCTTCTTTATTTCTCCGGAAACCTGTTCCATCTTTTCCGCGGGAGTTCCGGGGCGCGGGCCGAACTGCGAGACATTGACAAAATCAGGTCTTGCCTGCTTTATCAGTTCAATTGTCTTTTCAAAATCTTTTTCCGTTTCTCCGGGGAAGCCGACGATAATGTCCGTCCAAACCTGAATCATAGGAAACGCTTTCCTGAATTCGGATACAATATGCAAGAAATCTTCCGTTTTGTAATGCCTGTTCATCTTTTCCAGAACGTTGTCCGAGCCGCTTTGCACAGGCAAATGCAGGAACTTGTAGACTTTTTCCGATTTGTAAGATTCAATCAAATCAGGAAGAATTTTTAATGCATGCTCCGGATTCATCATCCCGATACGGATTGAAAAATCAGAACCGATACTGCAAACAGAATCAAGGAGTTTCGGCAAGCCTGAACCGATGTCAAAGCCGTAGCACGCCGTGTCCTGCGCGGTCAGCCAGATTTCTTTGCACCCGCACTTTATTGCATACTCTATGTTTTTAATTATTTTGTCAGCGGGTTCCGATTTTAAAGCGCCTTTCGCGCGCCGCACTATGCAATACGAGCAGGAGCCAAGGCAGCCTTCCGCTATCTCCTCGATATCCACAAGCGGATTGCTTCTTATTTTTTCATCATGGATTGAATTTATTTCGCGCTTTGCTGATTCGCCTTTTTTACCGAACATTTTTGCCAGTACAGCCGCAGTATTTTCGGTTTTATCGATAACGCAGTCATAGTCAGCCTTTTTCAGGAGTTCCGGTATTTCTGGGAGGCATCCTGCGAGAATGATTTTCTTATCGGGTGAATTTTTCCTGATTTTTTTTATCCTGTCAAGGATTCTTTGCTCTGTTTGCTTTTTCACAACACAAGTATTCAGGATAATTGCATCAGACTCTTCCAAACGGCTTGCAAGAGCATATCCATTAAGACAGCCTGCCATCCTTTCAGAGCGGCCCTGGTTTGCGCTGCAGCCGTATGTCTCAATAAAAACCTTCATAAGAAGAATGGCAGGCAAAAGGTTAAAAGCTAATATTTCAGAATTCTATTTTAGATATCTTTATATCGCGTTCTGGTATGATTTTGTAAAATTCCTTAGTTATTTTCTCAAAAAGTTCTCCTATACTTTCTGGAGTAGTATAATCCATGCGTTCAGCCAATTCTTCAATATTGTATGCCAAACTCTCAAGATTCAGTTCTTCTAGCAATTTCTTCAACTCATACATTGCTGTATAAACCCAGTTTAAATTAAGCTTATTTATCGACCTTGTTATATCTTCAACCAGAAGTCTTGAAGCAAACCTCAATAAATCTTTCCTGACCGTTTCATCTTTTATATGTGCTTCCAATAGCATTTCTGTCAGGATTATCCCTCTATCATCATCTGTAAAATAGACAGACATGAATTTCTTAAAGAAACTGTCGCTATCAATTATAGATTCAAGCTCTTTCTTTAATTCGTCTTGTATTTTATTCTCCAACTCTTCCAATTGCTTTGTCAGCACCTTCTTTTCCTTGCTAAGTTCTTTTAACATGGTTAACATCTATTATGCATGTTTACTATTATTTATTAGTGTAATGATATTTTGAAAAACCTTTTAATAGATTAAACATATCTTAAGTATATGTATAAAGGCAAGTTCTTAGAGGAAAAAAAAGGAAAAGGTAAGGTTTTGTCTGTATATCTTGAACAAGAGGAAGATTATCCAAGATTTATCTCTGATTTCTTTGATGTGGTAGGTATTAAGAAATCTGTTCTTGATTTAAGGAAGAGGGAAGGTGCTTTCACATATGAAGATTTTTATAACAATTCTGATGATTGGTGGAACGGTTGTTTTGTCGATATTAGCCTTAAGTTTTCCGGCCTTCAGGCAAGAATACTTCCACACGAATTGGAAAGAGCTTTAAAAAAGTTGTTAGGTCTTGGGAAGTTAGACTTCTTGATGCATACAGACATGCTCTTATTAAGATTCCATGGCGATGTTGATATGGGCTTTGTCACGATTGGAATAAAGAAAGAAAAAGAAAGAATTGAGAAGGCATTATCTGCGCTTCTCAAGAAATGAATTATTCCTGTTTATCGCTATACCACCATTCTCCTTTTTTAGTTATTCGACCATGCTCAAAATCACTACCTTTTTCATCTGGAACAAACGATACAATATCAAAATGTTCCGATATTTCTTTGTCTTCAATGGTATGATGACTATCTAATCAGACATTCCAACAAGTTAATAAATATGCTATGAAATATATAGCTATGAAGAATGTTGAAAATTTAATATTATCAAGCTTGAAAAAGAAAGGTATTGAAGCATCAGCAACACCTAAGAAAGGTTTGATAAATAAATTATCTCAGATAGAGAGCGGGAAAATAAATCAAGATATCTTTAGAGGATTGAGCAGAGGTAAGTGGCTTCATACATATGGAATTTTAACCCGAAGCAGGATAAAGATTTTCGGACGTTTGCATCCTGCAGATGTGGTTTCTTTAATACTAAAAAATTTAGATACTACTCTTTCTTATAATATCCAAATTATTAGCAGTATAGATATTGAACGGAAATCAGCAGAAAAAATACGGGATGATGTAACCAAAAAGTTTCACAATTCTGTCTACAGTATTGCTATGACCGATGATGATTTTCCGCATATGGATATAGGAATTGAATGTAAAAACCTATCAAAGAAGAATATTGAAGATATTTTATCACAGTATCTAAGTATATGTTCTGAAGAAACAACAATATTCATATCAGAAAAAGAAAAGCTCATAGAATTCTTCTGTGATAAAGCTGAAATCGTAGCGGATTTTACACCACAACTGTTTAAAAGGATGTTATTAACATTCAATAGAATTATTGGTTGCAATATTTCTACTACTGGTTATTGCCTTTGGTATGTCTATATTTCTGAGATTATAGGCAATTGGAAGGGAGATAGAAAAGGATTGCTTACATGCGAAGTAAAAGAAGAGAATAAAAAAATAAAAGTAAAAAATTATAAGTTTTAGAATTATCTAAACGTACCATCTTCGCCTTTCTTAAAAACTTTACCTCCTATATTGAGGGTCTGGAATTCACCACTTTCATCAATGCGTGAGTGATAAAATTCTTTACCCTTAAGTTCTTCTAAATCTCTAACTCTATGGTCAAAATGTTCAAAATCTATGTTTCCATGCGGTTTGTCTGCTGTATATTTATTGCTGTACTTTCATCACGTAATTCAATCTTCCTTAATGGAGGCATGCTTTCCGCGATTTCATCTCTTGGTTTAATTCTGTCAAATGAAACTTCTCCAAGACTATCATAATAACCGCTACCGATTTTACGTCATCTATTTAAGTCGCCTATCGGGGTTGGCTGGAAACCATAATAAAACTCAAGATCTCCGAGCGAAGATATTCTATATACTCTTGTTTCAAGCTTTTCTATGCCAGAAGACAGATAATTTTTCAAAAAACCACCTCAATTTTTTAAATATATTATGAATAATGAGATTTAAACTTATCTTCGGCAGGCGACG
The DNA here is from genome assembly GCA_036171435.1 of Candidatus Aenigmatarchaeota archaeon. GTDB lineage: Archaea > Aenigmatarchaeota > Aenigmatarchaeia > Aenigmatarchaeales > DAIDAN01 > DAIDAN01. Next base: position 2,584 of record JAVHRC010000076.1, on the reverse strand, counting down.
ATTAGTGAATCTATATAAAGCAAAAAATATCTAATATTGCTTCAGATATTTTACCATATCATCGAATCCCATTTCGTTTTCTATCTTCTTAACGCCTGAATATGCTTCGGTATATGGAGATATTATATCTTGGTCTTTACCGACAAGTTTTTCACTAATCACAACAGCCCAACCCTCTATGAGTTTCCAATTTCTTGAGTAAAGTTTCTCAACTCTCTTCCTCTGATTATTATATTTCTTAAATTCTTTATCATCAACTTTCAATACAGGAAGATTTTCCTTGTTTTCAAACTCTGAATCGTCCGTTATAACCATAAATGGCGGTTTAACATTATCAAAAAGTTTTGTTTCCATATTATAAAGTTTCTTGTCTTCTTGAGATATTTTTTTGCCTATCCTAAAATTTTCAAAGAATGAACCGTGAGAAAGCTCATGCGCATATCCAAGAAACATTTTTGAAATTTCATCTGACCATATATACCCTTCTAAACTTCTTGGAAAGAAGGCACCGAAAGGGTCTATCATATTAGACTTTGTTTCAATTTTGCTTGAGACATATACAACAGATTTTTTAACGGGAACATTATTGGATTGAAACCAATCAATCATTTCTTCATCTGAAATCTTAAGTTTCATATATTACACCATATATAACTCAGACGGACAGAATTCTTTTCGACATTCTATACTCGCATCTTCGATGAATGCCTTAACTTTCTGTGTCTCTATCTTATCTTTTTGCCGTTCGCATGATTTCTTATATTCATGACATTTCTTGAATGTATTTTCCCTTTTTCCATTTGAGCTTAAAATATCAGCAAGAAAGACAGGTCGCTGATATTTTTTCAACCAATCAGCAGCAGAAAGATAGCTAAAGACATATTCGCAGCTTGAAATGGCCGAGTGCAATTCTTTTACAGAAGACGATGTGTACGGCTCATGATGAGTTGTAGTATGTCTTCTATTGATAATATCATCACATATTTGCTGAAATAATGTCTTATCATTATGATTTTCCGGAAGCTGCGAAATTGCTTCATGCCTTTCATAAAAATTAAAATTATCCCAAGATAACAAGGCTGAATCAAGAGCCTTTAAGGCTTCTAATCTGTGAAACAATACGGAATTATCTGTAACTTTTGCTTTTTTAATATTTTCTTGTTTCTGGTGATAAATATCAGGGTCGCCTGTTAAGAATTTGCTCTCTGTCAAGATAGTATCGTAGAGATAATCCAAATTTTCCAAACGAAAATCTAATACAGATTCTTCCATGTAAGTTAAGTCAATTTCTTTTTTTGTCTCGTTTGAGAGAATTTGCAGTTCCTTTCTATTATACGGTATTTCTTTATTCTTAACAATAGTTAATACATCAATATCATTAACATTTTCTAATGTTTTATTCCTTGCCGAACCGAATATAACTGAAAAGACTGTATTTTGATTATCAAATACATCTTTTAGTTCATTAATATATTCCATATATCAATATTAAGAACAAAAGCTTAAATTATTGTGTTTCTTTCTTTGCTTCTATTTCCACATTCACTTTCCTTTCCTGTTTTCCTGTCATGTATTCCTTTATCAGCCTTTCGATAATGTTCGCCATCTCCTTTGGTTTTCTCACGCCCTTCAGGTTCAGTTCCATATGCTCGCGGCCCGAGCTTGAGCCTATCACAACGGAGCCGTAGCGCAGCATTCTTTGGAGAAAATTCTGGTGCACGGAGATGTCCGAGGTGTTGTTAAAAAACAGGCTGCGCCTCTTCCTGCTTATTATGCCATCTTCGATTATAATCTGACTTGAAGTTATGACGTATGTGCTTCTCAGCCTTTCGATTTCAGGATGGATGACAAATATGAGTATGAGGACAGCGGAAGCAGCCAGTCCCATCTGCGTGATTGGGAAGCTCACCAGAAAAAGATACGCGATGAATATTATCAGCAGCGCCGAGAGAAGGTAGTTCTTCAAAAAAGATATTCTGCTCTGATTCAGCTTGTGCAGGGGGGTTTCTATAGGCATAAAATTCAACTTTTAAACGAACACATTTCTTGCTTATGATATCATCAATAAGATAGCGGCATTAGCTTAAATAAATTTTGTTCCATATGTTAGCCATGGGTTTGCTAAACAAGATGCTTAACAAGAAAGAGACATTTGAGGCGGAAGTCAGCATTGGTTTTACCGACGATTTTGCATCCGTTGTAAAGCCTTCCGCGCTGAAGGTTGATGCGGCGATGATGGTTAAGCATCCCGAAGACCTTTATGTGATGCAGGTGTTTATACCAAAAAGCTACGAGACTGTGAAAATTGACTGCAGGACTTCGGAAGTATATCCGATAAAGCGAACAATCATGCCAAGATACAACTGTTATCAGCAGGCAAGAAATGATATAAGAAAAGACGTTAAAGCCGAAGTTCCTGACGTGTCGTTTGAGATGCTGGCAACAAGCACGGTAAAGGATGGCGGAGAAAATACTGACAGGTATGAGATAGATTTTTTGCTGGCGCCTTCCAAGGATTTATGCGGGAACATTCCCAAGGATTGCGTAAACATCGGAGTATTGCCGCTGCTGATTACTCTGGTTA
>JAVHRC010000075.1:0-2659 GCA_036171435.1 Candidatus Aenigmatarchaeota archaeon | reverse complement strand
TCCGCAACTACAAAGTTTATCAAATGTACGCTGTTGGATCATTTCAGTTTGTCCATGTTCATTGTGCAGATAAACGAAATTATGGTGTATGTGCGATGGGTTTCGCTCCTCGATTTCACCGCCATCGATCAGTACATCCAGAACCCTTGTCTGCTCCTTTGATAATTTTGGAATGCCTTTCATTTTTATTTTTTTATTTTCTAATTCATTATTTTCATGGTTGATTTTACATCATCAGCCAATGGATCGATTCTCAATAGCTTGCCATTGCTTGCATCGCATAGTTTTTTGTATTCCAAATTCGTGGTCTCATTGATCTCGCGAAGGATTTTAGCTTTTGAATTCCCATCGTATGAATTGATGTTTATTTTCCCATTTTGAACATAACCCCAATCGACTTTCTCGATGATCGTTTCCAAGAACTCACCTTTTGTGAATCCAGTTCCAATGAAAATTCTGTGTCCGCTCTTTTTCCAGACGAGAACCTTGTTTTTATTATTCACCCCGGTATCAATATCCAAATTCAATTCCTTCTTGAACAATCGCTTTGATTCCTGTGTGATCATGCGCCATGCCTTTGCATCATCTTTTGTCAATGCGCGTTTCCATACGGTAACGATCTCATTCTTCCACCAGTTAACGGCTTTCCAAACAATCGCTTCAACATCATTCTCATTTTCGATATTCAATTCCGATTTCAAGCGTTCCGCAAGTGCGGATACAAATAACTTTTCATTTTTACGTTCTTCCACCAATTTTTCTTTCAGGCCTTTCAGTACAGGCATCATCTTCAAATAATTCGGTCGATCAACTCTATTTTCCATATAGAATTCCACATCTTCCAAAAGCAAGGCGTCATAATTGATTATGAAGCGGTCTTCCTGTGGGTAGATTTTGTAGGTGAAGCCTTTCTTGCGCTCGTGCGGATCATATTCGCCCCAGCTGCCGTAAACAGTATCACCCGGATTATAGGAAACATAGAACACTTCCTCTTTCCACTCACGTGTTTTTTCTCCCCACTTGCCGGTATTTTCATTCAGCACAATCGGTGTGACCTTTACATATTCACCGGGAACTTCACCATCTTTTGCATGACGGCAATAGTTGCTGTTTTTTACAAATTTCTGATGCTTGTATTCTGATTGCGGAATTCTGTCCCATGAAGTATACTGCCCATTATTCGTCTTGTATTTGTTCCTGATTTTATCCCAACTTTTCTCAATGGCCTTCCATTCACTTTCATGCATCCATTCAGTCACATCTTCCTTGCGGTCTTCCATTCGCATTTTCAATTCATAAACGCCATCATTCGGCATTGATGGATAATTGTCGCGCTCGGAATAAAATGAGAATCTGTCACGGTTGTTTTTTCCGCCACCGTCAACATTAACTTGTGTAATGAAAATGCGAGAGCCCTTCACAATTGTCTTATTCACTTCAGTCAACCATTCGGCATATCGCAATCTTCCATCAGGCAATGACGCCTCCTCGTCGTAAATGAAATTTATCGCGCCCTTATGTGTGGCAATATCAAGAACATTCAGTCCCAATGGAAGTGGAGTGAATATTTCAGTGCGCATGATTATTCCCTGAAGGAGCAGCATGTTTTTCTTGTACTGGAAAACTTCCGATTCAACCTCAAACATCTTTTCTGAAATGTTCTTGTGATCGTATTCGCTTTTAGTTTTCATTTTCTCCTCTTCCAGTTCACCCATCCTGTCAATGAGTTGCTGGAGTTCGGACTTCATTGGGAACAGGCGATCCTGCACTTCGATGTTGTCAGTCCAGATACGATAAAGATTATGACCATTACGAATCAAGATGTATGCGCGACGATCCGCTTTTTCCATGGCGGCCTTTTGTTGCCAATGATAACCCTCGCGCTTTTTCATGTTCCTGCGCGGACGCAATACCACAACACATTTCTTTTCCGGAACAACACGCTCGTAACCTTTTGAATCAACCAGCCATGCGTCGAATTTTTCAATCTGTTCAAAATCCAATCCTTCATCCTTTGCATCACCGAATTCCTCATCCATGTAAAGTTGCATCTGGCGAAGGTTGATGGGTTCTGATTCCAATGCCGGTGTACCTTCTGAAATCTGGATTACATTTTCATGAACACCCATGTAAATTTCAAGTGTCGTGATAAGTCGGAAAATCTTTGTCATTTCCTTTTCGAAAACGGCGATGGCCTCATTCAATCGGTTCATTACCGAAGCAAGCTCACGTCTCTTGTTTTCCATTATCAGATTGATCTCTTCCTGCTTGAGAACAATTGAGCGTTTCATGTTTGCCATCATCACATTTCCCTCATTCTTTCGAACGGCCATGTTGGAATGGATCACCTGAAGATGTTCCTTGCTATTGAGTCCCACTAGTGCCTTTGTTGTTTCATGCTCCGCGATTGAATCATGCTCACCGGAACCGATGCGAAGGATATCGGAGAACTGTGATATCTGTCCTGACTCCTCAATGAATTTCATTTCCCTTTCATGCTTGACGATATCCTGTTCGGAAATCACATTCCATTCCCCAGTGAATTTTTCAAGTGTCGTTTCTTTTTTACCGTCAAATTTTATCTTGTCAATGCTGCTGCTGTCAATGCGATAATCATTCTCAAATTCATATTCCACGTAAATGCAATCCATCATGATGT
>JAVHRC010000074.1:0-2729 GCA_036171435.1 Candidatus Aenigmatarchaeota archaeon | reverse complement strand
GTTGATATTTACAACAATTCCGGAAAGACTTCAGCTTCTTTCACAGTGGCCGAGCCGAAAAAAACAGAGCAGTATTCTTTGGAGATAGTCGAGCCAAAAGACAATTCTGTTTTGAAAAGGGGCGACAAGATAAGGATTACCGCCACCCTGAAAAAAGGCGAGGAAAAAATATCGGGCGCAAATGTTGTTGTGAAACTTCCATCGGGAAAGCAGATTGTTTTGGATGAGACGCAAGCCGGCGTATACAGCAAGGAATACGTTGTCGGGCTGGACGAGCCTTTGGGCGCGGCTGTTATTTCAGTGGACGGCTTGAAAGGGGAATTGTCAGGCTCAAAATCAATTTCCGCGACAATCAGACAAGCAGAATTGAAGATAGAGCCTGAAATATTGGGCTACAAGCCCGGAGAGGCTATAGAAATAAAAGCAAAAATTTCCTACGCTGACGGTTCCGCCGTAACAGCAGATGCCAGCGCCTTTATTGACGGGAAAAAAATACCTCTTGCAAAAAAAGACGGCTATTATTCAGGCATGTTCATGATTGAGAAAGAGGGGATTTATGATTTGAGGATAGAGACGAACGACGGTTTTGGAAATTCCGGCGTGTATGAAACAAAAGTCTCAATCTCCGAGAGAAACATCATCGATTATATTGTGCAGAACTTGTACATTATCGCATCTGCGTTGGCAGTGTCTTTGTTTGTCCTGTACAAAACAGGAAAGCTCTCCGCCTTCGCGGGAAGGATAAGAATGAAGCAATTGCTTTCAAGGCAGAAAGTGCTTGAGGAAAAAAGAAGGAAAACGCAGGAAAGCTATTTTGAAAAAAAGAATATTGGCAAGGGCGTCTATGACAGGATGATGAACGAGACGGAATCGGAACTGCTGAAGATTCGCGGGGAAATCAAGAAAATTAGGAAATAATTTTATATTGTCGCATATCTAAAAATAGATACTCATATCTAAAAATAGATATTTATATACCAATAAATACAAAGATTTATTATGATAGAGGATATACTCGGGTCAAAGGTCAAAATAAAGATAATAAGAAAACTTGCGCTTTCCGAAGACAGGGAATTCGGTTTTGAGGAATTGAGCAAAGCCTTAAGCCTTTCTTTTGGCGCTGTGCATCCGGCGTTGAAAGAATTGTCTGATTGCAGGATAGTTGCCGCAAGGAAGATAGGGAAATCCAAGCTATACAGCATAAATAAAAAGCATCTTGTTTTTCATGAAATAAAGGGCCTTTTTGGCGCGGAAGCTGCCGCATTTTTAAGGGTTGCCGTAAAATTTACAAAGTCTGTTGACAAAAAAGGGATTAAAAATATTCTGGTTTTTGGTTCGGTGGCGAGAGGAGATGCCAATGACAAAAGCGATATAGATATTTTGATAATCTACAAAAGCAAATCTTTCGTAAAAGAAAATGTCAATATGCATATACAAAAATTTCTGGATAAGTATGATGCAGAAATAGTGCCGGCATATTTGTCAATGAAAGAAGCCCTCAAAAGAAGGAAGAGGTTTGACAGATTCATGATGAATGTTATTAATGAAGGCAAGATATTATACGGTGATATAAGATGGTTAGAGAAGTGAAAAAGGATGAGGCTTTCAATTATCTCAAGAAAGCCGAGGAATTCACAGGCTCGGCGCAGGATAATTTTATAAAGGGAAGGTTTAATGCCGCAGGATTTGATGCCACTCAGGCAATAATTAATTCCAATGATGCGCTGACTATATTTTTCCTTGAAAAAAGGGCTTCTTCAGACCACAGGAAGCAATAAAACTTCACATAGATGTTATAAGAACGATTAATGACAATTTCGGCAGAGCCATAATAAAAAACGCACTTGATATGAGGTCTGCCGCAGGATATTTGGGCGAAACTATTGGAAGAGCTGATGCTGAAAATCTGATAAAATCTGCCATCAAATTTGCGGAATGGGTTAAAAGATATGTCAAATAAAATATTTTTATATTATAGCAAATTCGAGTAATATTATGAATAAGGAGACAGAGAGGATAAAAATCGGGATTCCGGGTTTTGACGAGCTTGTAGACAAGGGGTTGCCAAAAGGATTTTCCATTCTCCTTTCGGGGGGCTGCGGCACGGGCAAGACGACTTTTGCAATGCAAAGCCTCTATAAAGCTGCGCTCGCCGGGGAGAAATGCATGTACATAACCCTCGAGGAGACAGAGGAAAGCATAAGGGAAAATTGCATGGCATTCGGCTGGGATGTTGAGAAAATGGAGAAGGAAAAAAAGCTTCTTATAAAATTCGTGGACCCGATAGAGGTCTCAAGGGAAGTGGAAGCCGCAATGATGAAAAAGAAAGGAGAGCTTCTTATTGAAACAAAGGGAATCATGAATATGGTGCCGAAGGGCTTCAAACCCGACAGGATTTGCATAGATTCTATCTCAACGCTATATTCGGCTTTCTTCGGACAGGAAGAAAATTACAGGTTTTATTTCATAAAGCTCATAGGCGATTTGAGGGATTCGGGCGCGCTCGTCATGCTCATAAGCGAGATGGAGCAGGAACTTGAAAAATTCAGCCGCTCCGGCTTGGAAGAATTCGTCGCGGACGGCGTGTTTGTTTTCTATAACGTGAGAAAGGGCTCGTCGCGCCAGCGCGCCCTTGAAGTTCTGAAGCTCAGGGGCACGCCGCACCTGAACAGGATTGTGCCTTTTGACATCATGAACAAGGGAATCTCGATAAAAAGCGAGGAAAGGAT
>JAVHRC010000073.1:0-43399 GCA_036171435.1 Candidatus Aenigmatarchaeota archaeon | reverse complement strand
GACGATGCGAAAAACGTGAAGATTGAGCTTTATGACTGGGGTGTATGCGCGCCTTCTTCCTGCAATCCTTCAGACTGGGGCATTGACGGCAAAAAAACATCCTATTCGATTGCCTTTAATGACATTTCCCCGAAGGATGTCCAGCAGATAGAATGCCAGTTCAAGTCACCGCCTTCGGAAAAAATCGGCGGGTTGCAGGCAAACTGCCCGATAAGGTACAAACTTACTTATGATTTTTCCGGAATAACAACAACCGAGCTGAACGTGATATCAAACAAGAAATTCCAGGAAATGCAGCGCGCAGGGCAGACGCCTTTTGTCAGTTCCACACAGTCAAAAAGCCGCGGCCCGATAAAGGTTGATTTCTCCTTCGGTGTGAACCAGCCGGTCAGGACTTCCACTATTGATGCAGACACGTCAAAAAGCAACATAATAAAAATCCCAATGTACATCACGGTTGAGAACAAGGGAAGCGGGAAAGCGGTATTGGGAAGTGCAGCATTCGTATCCAACAACAAAAAATGCACTGATTCCGGCGGCTTACCTTTTAATTCGGGCGACTGTTTTGGCAACAAGGCAGATACTTATTTTTGCAACAATGGCAATATAGAGCACTGCGGAAAGAATACAGACAGCAGCAAATCTGTTGATACTTCTTTATGTAATAACAACGGCTGCATAAAATCAAATACGGAACTGAATATTAAAATTCCTGCGGCTCTTACTTCTTCAGGCGATACAACAAAATGCGGAGAGATAATCTGCGACGGCTTCTTTACAGGCTCTGCTGAAGGAACAGATAAATGCAAACTGACTTTAACCAAGAAAATCGATTTCGTGAAGGACAAATCCCAGATTTTCAGGTGCGAACTTACGTCACCGTCCGACACGACAGTATCAGAACAGAAAGTTTATTCAATTCAGTCTGAAGTGAAATACACATACCAGATTGACAACGACTTCAATGTCGCGATAAGGCCGATGACATTCGGATGATAAAATATTGATGGTGTTAATCTTGAAAAGGCAAAAAAATAATGCGGGAGAAAGCAGAAAAGGAAAAAGTCCGAAAACAGTGTTCCTGTTAATCCTTTCTATATTGGCGGTCGTATTGGTATCGGGATGTATCGCGAATTTTACTGGAACCCAGCAGGCGGGAATATTAAATCCGACAGTCACTTCCGAAACGCAGGATATTGTGCTGAAAGCGGAGGCAGTTCCGCTGGAAGTCAGGAGCGGAAAAAGGCTTGACTTGTATTTTGAACTGGACGCGCTGAAGGATTTGAAAAATGTTTCCTTTGCCGTGACGGACAGCTGCCTTTTTTCCGGGGATATGGGCGGTTTTGAAAATCAGGAACTGAAGGCAAACAGGAGCAAGGACTTCAAGTTAACGCTTACAGCGGGTATTGTGAATTTTGATACAAACTGCCAGATAAGGTTCAGGGCTTCCTATAATTCAACCCTTATGGCAGCGCAGGACATAATCGTTCTCAGCGAGACAGAGTTCCTGACGGAACAGCGCACTGGAAAAATAAGTGAAAGGCAGCCCAATTTTGCTTCCACCGACAATCCTTTGCAGATAGCGTTTTCCTTTTCAAACCCGCAGCCGTTCGAGAACGATACCGAGGAGTTCATGTACATGCAGTATTCCGCGGGCTCTGGCTTGGAAAAGCTTTCAAAAGGCTCTGTCCAATTCACAATCCCGAACAATGTGAAAATTACCTGCGATGATTATGTGGCGGGAGGAAACAAGCTTACGCTCAACAGGGACTTGGTATTTATCGATGGAACTGCGAAAAAAAGTACATGCAAGCTCACGACAAATGCGCAGCAGGATGTGGACTCGAAAACGCTTCAGATTACCGCTAACTATTTATATGCTATAGACAACTCTATTAATGTGAAAATAAAACAGAAATGATATTGAAATAATAAACATTATCTTACCGCTAAAAAGGCGCATCCGCTGAAAAATGCGTTTCATAAGCTCGGGTGTTTTTTAATGCGCAAAGAATCAAATTCAAGGCATAACAATTCACGCAATGTTTTTCTGCTTCTTCTTGTGATAGGGGTTGTCGCGGTTTCCGGCTGCATCAGCGGGGGCACAACTTCTTCAACGATGGGAAACGGCATATTAATAAACGAGTTTGCTTCCTCCGTCTCGGAGGCTTCGGACTGCGATAAATCGGTCAGGGTAAATCTTGATATTGAGAACAATGGAGGAAAATCTATTTCTATAAACGAGCTCTTGGCATGCCTCAGCGGAAAGAATTTCCCGGGAATTACAAAGGAGCAGATGTGGGCTATTGATTCAACGCAGTCGGGAAAGGTTTGCCAGTCTCTGGCAAAAAAACTTGATGCGCCCGACACTGTAAAGAACATACCTGGAGGCGCCGCAAGCTTCAAGTGGACTGTTTCCTCGCCGTACGTGCCTTTCCCGCTCACGCGGACGGACGGGTTTGAAGGAAGGGTGTTCTACAAATATGCGAGCAGGACTTCGGCAACAATTTTTGTAATTTCCGAGAGCGAACTTGCGGTGGCAAAACAAACTGGGAAGGCGCTGCCTTCCGTTCCGGAGATAGAGAAAACATCCTCGCCTGTTGACATATCCGTCGATGTCAGCCAGCCGGTTATCGGAGATAGCGGCGACACGTTCACATTGAAAGTCACATTGTCAAATGTCGGAGGAGGCACCGTGTTTGACCCAAGCGCAATAAGTTTTAGCGATGCTTCTTCTGTCCCTTCCATCATGGAGGACAAGCTGAACATGATAACAATAAAAGTTGACACAAGCCTGAATGCGGGCGGCGACAGCGAAGGAGGATTCTGTAATGCTGATTTGAAGAACGTCGAGCTTAGAAGGGGCTCGACTGTTACGATTCCGTGCGATATAAAAATAAACAGGCAGATAACAAAACTTCAGTCTTTCCCGATACTTCTGACGGCAAGCTATGGATACTTTATCGACAGCAATGAAGTTCCAATAACCGTAAGCGGAAAAAAGAGCAAGGACGCATTATCCTGTGTCAAGGGAACTTCTTCCTCGGACACAACTGCACCTACAATATCAGGCAAATCCCCCGAAGGTTCAACAGTGGCAAAGGACGCGAATGTTGTTGTAACATTCAGCGAGGCAATGGACCAGAGCGCAACCCAGAGTGCGACAACTCTGGTAAAGAAATCTGACAGTTCAAGCGTTGCTGTTGCTTATTCTTGGAGCTCTGACGGAAAAGTTTTGACATTGAATCCGGCATCCGATTTGGCTGCAAGCACGGAATATAAGGCAACTGTTTCCACCGGAGCGCACGATATTGCCGGAAACGCGCTTGTTGCAGGCGATGCAAACACTTGGAGCTTCACAACATCTTCCTGATAAACGGCGGCATACCGATATTTATTGTTTCTTGAAATCCCCAAGGCTTTTCTGCTCCGCTCTTTGCGACTGCTCATAATATTTTGTTTCAGCTTTCTTTCCGGGAGGAACGGGAATACCGTAAACGCCCGCGCCGCCAGGAACATAATTGAACTCGCTCTTTCTGAAAGCCTTGACAAGCTCTGCTGTTTTTTTGTCAACTTCGGCCAATTTTTCAATAGGTGTATCAACAAGCGCTGTTATTTCGTTTCCGAATTTGCTGGCAAAAAGTTTCCACTGTTCCTGCACTTTCAAAGACCACGACTGTTTTATTCCGAGCGCAACGGCGATTATCTCCGAGAGCGGAATTATATGAACCGTTTTTGCCCTGTGCTCCGGGTGAGAGGTTTCGGCGCCGTGGGACAATTCATAAATTCTGAAGTCAACGCCTTTTTTTATTGTCTTCTTGCAAACCGGGCAGCGCCATTTTAACTGTATTGCTTCTTCTGGCTTGAAAAAAAGCAAACAGCCTGTGCAGCGCGTCTTGTGGTATTTTCCCTCTCGCGGGTCGAATTTAATATTAAGAATCGGTTTTCTTCCGTCCTCGCGCTTTATTGCTTTTTCCAGCTCATCAAAGGAAATATCCTTCATAAGAAATCTTGTGAATTCCCTTCCGAGCTTGTTTGGCCAAGGGCTGTGGCAGTCGCTGTTGCTCAGGAAAGTCAATCCACGCAACTCCTCAATCCTGTCAGCCATGTCAGTGTCTGCTGAAAGGCCGAGTTCGCCGAAATAAATTTTATCCCAATATTTTCCGTAACAGTCCTTGTAGGAGTTGTATTTTGAATAAATTCCGAAATAAGGGGTGAACATATGGGAAGGGCCGAGAAGGCAGCCTGCTTCCAGGCAGATTTCGGCTATATCCTCCCCGTTGAGCCATATCTTCGGGCGGCCGTCGGAGTCAAGGTTTTTGCAGGATTTTTTCATCTTCTCGCGCACTTCATAAACCTTGCTCAGGCTCGGAAACAATATTATATGGTGGACGCGATTGTTGTCTTCAATTTCCGTCTGCAAAACGAATTTTGTCCCGTTCTCATGCTCGAACATCGAGTCGTTCAAAGGTTTCAGCTGCTCTTTCAAAAGTCTTATCCATCTCTCGTTCAGAATGTCGCCGGTTCCGACGAGGTGCAGCCCTTTCAGCGGCGCCTGCTCGCCGATTTTTCTCGGCACCATCTCGCTGCTCACAGCCGCAGAATAAAGCCCGTGCAAATGCAAATCCGCATTAACCTCAATAAAGTCGGACATAGAATCAAGATTTTGTTTTATGTTTTAAATAGCTTTTGAAGAAGTGGTGGACTGGCCGAGACCGAACCGCAGGGGGCTCCGCCCCCTTCAGTTCAAGGGTTTTCCTGATACCCCCGTTCCGTTGAACTTGCGTTTTTCTCTCGTGCATTTTCGAACTCCCGAGCCTTTATTCTTTCTTTTTCGCAGGCGTTTTTCTTTTGAAAAGAAAAAGGCCTCTCGGAACCTCCACCATGCCAAGGTGGCGATCTTTAACGATCGTTTTCCGTTGATCTACCAGCCCATATTTCAAGTCAAATATTAGTTTTCCTGCAAAGAATATAAATACACAGATAATCATTAAAAAATATGGAAAAGCAATACATCTCAGATTCACATTTAGAAGAATTTCTTGTAGAGTTGCTTAGGAAGAAGGCTCAATCAGAACAGTTTAGTCCTGAAGATTTTTCATTTAAAGCAATTTTGAATGAAACTCAAAAGAATCATGAAGTAGATGAAAAAAAGCTTAGAAAAGTTCTGAACAATATGGAAAATAACCAAATATTAATTAAGCCAAGAACATTCAATGTATACATACCAGTTGGACATGAGAAAAGGTTTAGTGGTTTAGTAGATACTTTCAACCCGGCTTTTTTTATTGTGCTTGCGGGGCCAGTAGGAATTGTTATACTTTCGATAATTTTTCCTTATCTACATATTCAAGCTAATATTAATCTGAATAACCCGGATGGTTTTAATTATTTTATTTTGATGGGATTTTTTATTCCGTTTTTTCTAGGAAGTATTACACTGATAATTTTTAAGGAAATATTTGACAGAATATATAAGAATATTAAAATCTTTAGAGAAATGATAGAGTTCTTTGGAGGGGTGAAGATTTGGGGATATTCTTTATTCCTTGCAGCTATTTTCGAGATTTTATACATCTCTCTAAGTATGATTATGAGATTCAATATAGACCCTTATTATGCAACAGGTATATTCACTTCGATTTTTATAGCTGTACTTCTTGGCAGTAAACAGTTAAGTAAAAAATAAAATTTGGTGGGCCGGGCAAGATTTGAACTTGCGGTATCCACCTTGTAAGGGGTCCGCGTCCACGCATAAAAATTCATGCGTATTGACTTGGCGTCATAACCGAACTAGACCACCGGCCCGTTTTAATAGTTTTACAGTTTCAGTTTCAATTTCTCCTCCTCCTGTCTTATGATTTCCTGCCACTTGTTCACGACGGGAATGTTGTTTTTCTTCGCGTGCTCCAAATCCTCCTTCATTTCCTGCGAGCTGTATGAGGTAAGTACCCAAATCTCCTCGCATTTCTCCATCAGATTCAGCCTGCACATGTCCGCGTATTTCTTCCCGAACTTCTGCTCAAATCCGGAAAACACGAAATGCGGGACGAGCGGAAGCGTATCAAGCCCCATAGCCCTTGACAAAGTTTCCATTGCCTCAAAGTTTTTCGGGCAGCAAACATAGACAACCTTCATGAAACCACTTTAAAATTATTGGCGCTGAGGATGGGAACCAGGGGAAACCTAAGGTTTCCCCTTTGGGTAACCTCTTCCTCTTGAAGAGCATCAACCAAAGGAAATTTCTTTCCCTATCCCAATTTCGAATTCGCGGACCTTTTTCTTATTCTTTCTTTTTCGCAGGCGTTTTTCTTTTGTAAAGAAAAAGGCCTCCCACGATCCCTTGCGGGAACTAGCTTAGCAGGCTAGCGCCGTACCGCTTGGCTACCTCAGCGTAAGTTTTATTTTGGTTGAAACCTATTTAATGCTTTAATTTCTTGCGAAAAGTTGCCACTTGAAAGCAGCCGCTTAACTTTATATACATATTTGTCCAATAGATAGGTAATTAATAATCAAAAATAATTTTTGTTAAAAGGTGATTTTATGGGAGTAACAGTCAAGGATCTTTCTGAGATGTTCGGCAAGGACGTATTTACAAACAGGGGCGCATACTGCGGCAAGATTATAGACATGGACATAAACCTGGCAAAATTCCGCGTTCGCTCGCTTGTGATTGAGTCTGCGAAAGGCTCGTTCCTCGCCAATATGGTCGGGGGAAAGAAAGGAGTGGTAGTACCTTACCAGTATGTTGACAGCGTCGGAGACGTGGTAATAATAAAGCACTTCTCAACGCCAAGCATGCCCGAGGAGCCTGCAATGGAGCAGCCAACATCACCGGCAAGTATGTTCTAAATAGAGTGAATAATATGGGTTTGAATCCTTCGACTGTTAAGCAGATGCATTTATTGAAAGAAATAACGAAGGCGTATTTTCTAAGTCCGGGTGCGGTAAGAGGCAACTGGAAAAGCCCATATGATACTGATACTTCTATCGAATATGCTGCCGGTTCTCTTTTGCCTTAACAATCTCCGCCATAGTAGCATAAACCATCTTTCCAGCAATCATTGCATAAATTTCGTCAAGCTCCTTTATGCCAAGTGGCGTGAACTCCACGAAATCAACAGCCGTGAGCTTCGGCGCAAGAATTCTTACCGCTTCCATAACTTCCTTAAAACTCAACCCGTCCGGTTCGGGATTGCCGACGGTCGGAAGTATTGAAGTGTCTAAAACATCAAAGTCAATTGAAAGATAAACAGGAGCGGGAATTTTTTTCAATTCTGAAAGGTTTTTTACAATATTGATTGTTGAATTGTTCAGGAAAGCATTCTCCTCCTTTGAGCAGCACCGTATGCCATAAAGATAAACATTCTTTTCTCCGATTTCTTTTGCGATATTTCTCACAACACCGTCGTGTTTCTCTGAATTTTCGCAGTCGGGATGCGCATCAAAGCTCACAAACGACTTTATCTGCGGCAGCGTTTTTACTCCAACCAGACTTATCGTATGCTCTCCGCCGAGAATTATTGGAAAGCTTTTTGTATTTTCCAGTTTCGCTTTTGCTTCTTCAATCATGATTTCCATATTTTTCGGCTTTATGTTTCCCATATCGTTCATGAACGCCTTTTCAGCCAAGTCAATCCCGGAAACAAACGTTTCCAGTTTTGGAAAAATGCCTCTTATCAGGGCTGGAGCTTTCGCTGCGCCTTTCCTGCACGTCTGCGTCCTGTCAAAGCATATTCCAAGCAAATCAAAGTTCATAACAAGGATTTTATGGCTAAATTTAAATAGATACATGAATCAATTCAATTGATGATAGTATGAAAGTAGGAATAGCCACGAAGAACCCGTCCAAAGTCAGGGCTGTGGAAGAGATGTTTAAGCTCGCTTTCAAAGATGTTCAGATTTTCCCAAAAGACGCGGACAGCGGAGTTCCCGCGCAGCCGAAAGAAGAGCAAATACTTCAAGGCGCCATAAACAGGGCAAAAGCAGTTCATGAAGGAAACGATTTCGGCGTAGGAATAGAAGCTGGGACGTATGAGATAAAAGGAAAACTCTGCAATACAGCTTACTGCGTGATAATGGATAAAACAGGAAGATATTCCATCGGCTCGCAGCCGATATTTGAGCTGCCTGAAATTTTCAAAAAAGAGATTTTGTCAGGGAAGGAATTCGGAACTGTGGCAGACGAATATTTCAAGACAAAAAACATAAAGCATGAAGGCGGTGCTATAAAAATTTTGTCAAATAATTTGATATCGAGAGACGATTTGCTGAAGGATGCGGTAAAGTGCGCGCTCGTTCCATGGATTAGCAAAGAGATTTACAATTTTGATAAGTGATTTTTATGGAAAATTCAGAAAAACAAAAACCGGAGAGGTATGACCCGAAGGAGGTCGAGCCGAGGATACAGAAGTTCTGGGAAGGGCAGAAGATATTCGCTTTTGACAAAAACAGTAAGAAGCCGGTTTTTTCGATAGACACGCCGCCCCCGACAATATCCGGGCTGATTCACATGGGGCATGCGATGAGCTACAGCCAGGCAGAATTTGTCGCGCGATTCTGGAGAATGATGGGATGCAATATTTTCTATCCTATGGGGTTTGACGATAATGGCTTGCCAACGGAGCGGTATGTGGAAAAGAAACTGAACGTAAGGGCTAACACGATGCCAAGGCAGGATTTTGTGAAGCTATGTTTGCAAGAAACGAAAAAAGGCGAGGAAGATTTCAGGAAAGTTTGGAAAGAACTGGGAATATCCGTTGACTGGTCTTTGCTTTACAGCACAATCAATCCATTGAGCCAGAGAATTTCACAAAAATCATTTTTGGAGTTATACAACAAGAAAAGAATTTACAGGGCAGAAGCACCTGTGACATGGTGCCCGCTTTGCCAGACAGCAGTCGCTCAGGCAGAGCTTGAGGACAGCGAGAAGGAATCTTTTTTCAGTTACATAAAATTTGATGTTGGAAAAGACAGCATAACAATCGCCACTACGAGGCCTGAGCTCATGCCTGCTTGTGTTGCAATATTCGTGCATCCTGACGATGAAAGGTATAAAAAGCTTATCGGAAAGAAAGCAAAAATACCGTTCTTCAACAGGGAAGTCCAGATTTATGCAAACGAATCAGTTGATATGGAATTCGGGACAGGCGCCGTCTATCATTGCACATTCGGAGATGCTGATGATATTGAATGGGTAAGAAAATACAACCTGCCGATAATCAAAGTTATGAAAAAGAACGGGACTTTGAATGAGAATGCCGGAAAATATCAGGGCTTGAAAGTGGAGGAAGCAAGAAAGCAGATTATCGAAGACCTGAAGAAGGAGGGAAGGGTTGAAAAGCAGGAGAAAATTAATCATGTTGTCAACGTCCATGAGCGATGTGGAACGCCAGTCGAGTTTCTCATATCAGTGCAATGGTTCATAAAGATTCTTGACATGAAGGAAAAGTTTTTGGAGCTTGGAAACCAGATAACATGGTATCCTTTCCATATGAAAGTAAGATATGAGCAATGGGTTCAAGGATTGAATGCGGATTGGCTTATATCAAGGCAGAGATTTTTCGGCGTTCCTTTTCCTGTTTGGTTTTGCAAAAAATGCGGAGAGACGATTCTTGCCGACGAGTCTGATTTGCCTGTTGACCCGCTTCACTCAAAGCCAAAGAAGAAATGCTCCTGCGGCTCGTCTGATTTCGAGCCTGAAAAGGATGTGATGGACACATGGACAACGTCATCTGTCACGCCGCTGATAAACGGAAAATGGAAAGAGAAGGATTCGATAATGGACAAAATATATCCAATGTCGCTGAGGCCGCAGGCGCATGACATAATCAGGACGTGGACTTTTTACACGATTGCAAAGTGCTACATGCACACAAATCAAGTCCCGTGGAAGACTGTAATGATTTCAGGACACGGGCTTGACCCGCATGGGAAGAAAATGTCAAAGTCAAAGGACAACATAGTTGAGCCGCTTCCCGTAAAGGAGAAATATTCCGCTGATGCTGTTCGGTTCTGGTCCTCGTCAGCCAACTTGGGCGAGGATTTCCCATACCAAGAGAAGGATGTCGCGACAGGGCAAAAGCTCTTGACAAAGCTCTGGAATGCATCAAAGCTTGCTGGCCCGAACTTGAGCGGCAAGAAACCGAAGGATTTGAAAATAATGGATAAATGGCTGTTAAGCAAATTGGCGAAACTCGTTAAGTTCTCCACGGAGCATTTTAAAATCTGCGAGTACGGGCGCGCGAAAACAGAAACAGAAATATTTTTCTGGCGCGAGTTTGCTGACAATTATCTTGAAATGGTAAAATACAGATTGTATGAGGGCGGCGATGATTCTGCAAAATACACTCTTTACACATCCTTGCTGGCTTTGCTGAAGCTTTTCGCGCCGATAATTCCCCACATAACGGAAGAGCTTTACCAGATTTATTTCAGGAAAACTGAAAAGGATGTTTCCATTCACATTTCAAAATGGCCAGAGTTTGACGAGAAAATGATTGACGAGAAAAGCGAGGAAATCGGCGAGCTGGCAAAGCAGGTAATCTCTGCGCTTCGCCAGTACAAAAGCTCGCGCAAGCTCGCGCTGAATACGGAATTGAAAAAGATTGTTATCGACTGCGACAAGAAAACGCAAGAGAAATTAAAGTATGTAGAGCCTGACATAAAAGGAACAATGAAAGTGAAAGAGATAGGATATGGAAAAGCCGATGAGATTTCCGTTAGCGAGAAGATTAGGATGAATGTTGCGCAATAAGCTTAAATCCTTTTAGCGCTTAAAGTAGCTATATGGTAAATCAGGGAAACATTTCGAAGACTTTTGGCAATGTTATAGTAGTGGAAGATATAGACATGAACTCGCCCCAGTGTGAATATTACCCAGTTTGCAATCTTGCTGGAACAAGCCTGAAGTGCTCGTATCGGAAGAGCGGCTTGGACAATTGTTTCGAGCCTACGCTTGAACACCAGAAAAACATGAAAAAGCATCAGCAATACTGTCCTGGCTGTAGCGAAGATATTTAAGAATAAAGCCTAATGGTGGAAATAAATCCTTCCGTCAATCTTTTTCTCTTTGCAGAATTTCTTTATTTCATTCTCTACTTTGTCCCAGTAATCGTTTTTCGCAAAATAAATCTTTTTGTATTTCTCCAGAAGTTCGGGATGCTTTTCCTTCAGCCATACTTCTATGCTGCGCCATATTGAGCCGCGCACATTCAAGTTCTCGAACATGTAGAAGTCCGCGAAAGCATTTGTCCGCTCGATTATCTTTTTCCAATCCGTCACGAACGGCAGAATCGGTCCGATGAAAACGTAAGTTGTTATTCCTTCCAGTTTCAACTTTTTCAGCGCCTCAATCCTTTTTTCAGGAGGCGAGGCAAACGGCTCGATTTCTTTTCTGATATTGTCATCAAGCGAGGTTATTGTCAGTCCGACTTCGCAGCTTTTGAATTGCTTCAGCAGGTCAATATCGCGCAGAACCAAGTCCGACTTTGTAAGGATTCCCAGCGCAGGACTCAGCGGAATCAGCTTTTCCAGAATCTTTCTCGTAAGCCCGTATTTCTTTTCCAGCGGGTTGTACGCGTCTGTCACGGAAGAGAGGAAAATGCTCTTGCCATCGTACTTTTTCATGCCTTTCGGAATCAGCTCGGGCGCGTTGATTTTCATGTCAATGAAATGCCCCCATTTCTCCTCGTGCCCGGTAAACCGCTTCATGAATCTAGCGTAGCAGTAAATGCAGGAGTGCACGCAGCCAACATAAGGGTTTATCACAAAATCCGAGTCAGGCAGATTCGACTTCGTGATGATGCTCTTGGCTTTGACTTCTTTGATTATCATAGGAAAGAGTTGGGAGGAAGAATGTTTAAAAGATTGTTTATGCAAAAGATAACTATGATAGAAAAAATTTCTGGCAACAAAAAACTGTTTGTGCTTTCTGAAGAGGAATGCAAGAAGTTGCTGAAAGTCGCAAAAGAAGCCATGATAAACACATTTCCTAAAAGCGGAGACGGTTTTGCCGTCGCGTTAATGACAAAGAAAGGAAACATCTATACCGGCGTTTCATACGGTTCAGATACGGAAACTTTGACAATGCATTCCGAAGCAACCGCTCTGGCTCATGCCGCGATTCACGGAGAGAAAGAGATATCAGCAATTACCGGTCCGAACTGCCATATCTGCAAGCAGCTGATTTATGAGAGCAGCCTGAGGTCTGGAATTGATACTGTCATAGTCATAGAAGAGAACGGCAGGATAAAGCAGGTTCCAATCTCGGAACTGATGCCTTATCCTTGGCCTGAAAAGGTTAGCGATTAAAAAAAGTGACCACAATCCTACTTTTTCCTTTTTGTGGTCACCTGCCTTAGTGTTTTTCTGTATTGTTTTATCAGGAACAATATTGTCGGCTTCAAGTTCTGCTTTTTGGAATACTCCTGCAACGCGCTATAATATTCAGCCCTGTCTTCCAGGGAGATGTTTATCGGCGGATATTTGTTTTTAACAAGTATGAAGTTCAGCAGAAGCCTTCCGACCCTTCCGTTCCCGTCCTGAAACGGGTGTATGTGCTCAAACTGGTTATGGATTATCGCAGCCAAGACCAGCGGTTTGAACTTGTTTTTGTTCTTCTTATGCCAACCAATCATGTCATTCAAAACATAATTCAAACGGGAGGCGGGGGCTCCCGCATGAACGATTTCGCCTTTCGCGTTTTTTATCACAACCTCTGTCTTCCTGAACTCTCCTGCAAACGGCTTCGAGCCCTCAAAGCACAGCTTATGGAGCTTTTTTATCAGGCTTAGGCTCAAATCATCCCTTGTACTCCTGATGAACTCGACGGCTTTTGCAACGCCTCTTGTTTCCATCTCCTCCGAGTTTTTTATTATTTTCTTGTGCAGGATTTCCGGGACTTCGTTTAGCTGTATGGTAGAGCCTTCTATCGCGTTTGTGTTGTATGCAAACTGCTCCGTGAAGCGTCTCCAGTCCAGCCCTTCCAGATGGTGAATCCTTATCTTTTCATCGTATTTGTTCAGCCTTTCAATCTGCCTTTTTGTTAATGAGAAATTGAATATTTCAATGCTTTCCAGCATCTCCTTTATATCCTGCTCCGCGCGCTTTTTTGCGGCTTCAAGCTCCCTGCCTGAAAGGCCTGAGCCGAGATATCTCCTTATCTTCTTTACTTCCCCGCCTTTCCTGTAAGAATGGACAAGATAATACTTTATTCCCTTTCCCTCTTTCCTTTTCTCCAGATACATGGGATTATTATGGGTGACCACATTTATAAGATTGCTGTTTTGTGGGCACCCGACAGAACTCTATTTTTCTTTGTTTAGCAGTTTGTTAAATTCTTTTTCTCCAAAAGCTTTTACCTTTCCATCTTTTAAACCCTTCAATCTTTTCAGCGCGGTTTTTACAATTTCTTGACCTTCTATCTTTTCTTCCGGAAAATATTCCTCAAAGAAGCAGTCATCACACATCCTATCGTGCAGAAACCGGTTGTGCCCGCCTATCTCTGCGCCGCATTTTTTGCAGGTTAAGAGTTTCGTATTAATCACACTTCCTAACTGTTCTGTATTTCGTTACGGTTCTATACTCCGTTTTTGTAGGTGGCACCACGGAATGAGTGCCAGAAACTTGTTCACCCATATCAGTGTCAAATATTTTTTCAAATATTTGTGTAGAGTGCGAGGAAACATATTGTGTAGAAGAATCAGACAAAGTTCCGTGTTTTGAAGTCTGCAATACGAAATTTACTGTGAATTGTCCGCCATTATCATCGCTGTTTGAAACTGTAATATCGTATCTATAATAATATCCTTTTTGAAGGTCCCATTCCTCTTTCAAAGAGCTTGATAATACTGAATAAGAAAGAGGCGTCTGGTATGCTTCCTGCTCTTGGTATGCTTCCTGAACATCTCTACAAGTGTTGCTTGAAAGCTGATTTGAAGAAGATGAGCCTGTGCTGCTTGATACTACCCCACCTCCAGATATATAGAACATAAAAAATATCAGTATTATAACACCCCCAGCAACGATAATGATATTTCTGTTATTTTTTGAAATATCTTGTTTTATTTCTCTCTTATGAGAAATTTCTTTTTGTTTTTCCTCTATATTTGGTTTTTTAGGCGTTTCTGAATGTTCAATGAACTTTGATAGTTTGCCACCGCAATCTTCGCAAAAGTTCTTTGTTTCAGGATATTCCTTTTTGCAGTTTTTACAGTATTTCATATCTTTTCACCGCAGTCTGGACAAAACTTTCCTTTAACTTTTGCTCCGCAATCGCTGCAAAATTTTAATTTTTTGCTTTCTCTTGTTTTTTCTTCGTTTGATTCTTTAGCTTCTTTTACTTTGGGATTTACTTCATCTATTTCTTCTTCGGACTCTTCCCTTGCTTGTTGCCTAATCTTGGGTTGTTTTACAACTCTTTCTCTTATAATTTCTTTCTTTCCTCCTATCACTAAACCTACTAACAATAAAATAAATCCAAACAAATAAACAGGTCCCGATAGCGAAAGAACTTGATTGTATATAGTCGCTTGCTGACAACCTTCTGCAACTTGTCCGCTTATGGCACTGCCGATTTTTCCAAATGCGGAACCGCATGCAGAATTTGCCAAATCTATTTGGCTTCTTTGTTGCGGTGTTATCATAACATTGGAGAAGAAAAACATACCGATAATCATCAACAAGCCAAGAACAACAAGAGAGCTGTTAGCCACAATTTCACCTACAAGAATATTAAAATGCAGATTAATAAATATAAGAAAAAGAGGGAATTAACCCTCTTAGACTTTAAACAAACACCTTAACATCTTTCTTGTTCGTGGCAGCCCTTAACAGCGCCTTGCCCAAGTCTGCGTCCTTGTTGACGCGAATCTGCGATGTCCTGCCGACCGTTGCGGTGAAAAGATACTCGTTGTCTATGTAGATGTTCGCGTTCTTGCCGATCATTTTCTTGTCGAAGTTGAAGACGAGGTAGGCGCCGGTCTCGCTCGCCTCAAACCGAACTTCCTTCCCGAGAGTTGCAACAGCAGGCTGCACTTCTATATGCACGCCGAGCCTTTTCTCAATCTCGGAAATCGTTTTTCCCTCTTTCCCGATAAGCCTCGCTATCGCCTCGTTCTTTACCCGGACCACAACCTTGTTGTCCGAGAGGAACTCGATGTCCGCGCGCGGGTCGAACTTCTTTATCTCCTGCAGGACCCTTTCCTCAGCAAGCTTTGAGCGCGCGTATTTTTTCTCCTCCTTTATCGGTATTACAACCTTCTCCTCGCCGTACGTATAGATTTCATACTCCAGCTTCTTGGTTTCAAAGTCGCGCGCTTCAACCAGAGGCCTTGCCAAATCAGTTTCAGTCATTCCGAAAGGAGTTCTCACAACAAGCCCCAGCTCGTAAACCTTTTCTATCTTCCCGTCGCGGATGAAGATTATGGTATCGATGACGTGCGGTATCATTCCCAAGTCAATTTTTCCGATAAACCTCTGCACCGCGTCTATCGGGTTTGAAGCATGCACAACCCCGACCATTCCAACTCCTGCGAGCCTCATGTCAGCGAATATCTCAAAATCCCTTGGCTTGCGAATCTCGTCGAATATCGTGTAGTCAGGCCTTACAAGCAAAAGTATGTCCGCTGTTTTCACGAAACTCCCGTTGAGCGGCGCGTATTGTGTTATCTCCGGAGGAACCTGCAAATCGCGCGGGCTTTCCATTGTTTTTACAATCGCCCTCTTTTCATTCAGGAAAAATTCCGCAATGGAAGCTGCGAAAGTGCTTTTGCCCGAGCCTGGCGGCCCAGCTATCAGAATACCCTCCGCTTTTTTCATAAGCCTGTCTTTCAGCTTTGCAGACAATTTGTAATCGGCAATCGAGAGTTTTGTTATGGGCCTTACAACAGTAATCTCAAGTCCGTCGGAAAACGGAGGCCGCGCAATCGCAATCCTCAAGTCCTTGTACTGGATGACGGATGTTCCTATCTCGGAAATCTCAAGGAAAGTGTCCTCCTCGTAGCGGAGCGCTTCCATAATCTCCTTTATGATGAAGTCAATCTCATCGCCTGTAAAAGGCGTCTTGCTCAATGCCACAAGTTCCATTGCTCCTGGCTTTCCCCTTTTCGCAAAAGGAATCGCGCCTTCTTTCAAGTGCAGGGACATTGTGTCAGGCGTGAGCAGCTCGTGCAATTTTATTTTTTTGCCAACCATGTATCTTTCAAAAAATTTAACCTGCAATCCTTCCGCTTCCGCCACAAGCGCCTGCGGCAAGTCTGATGTTACCAATGTTGCCTTTTCCTTTTTCGCAACATCCTGTATAAGCGCGTCAATCCTTCCGGATTTTGCAAGAAGAATGTCCTCGTAGCTCGGCCTCTCGCCTATGAACTTCACAGTTATCTTGTGCTCCGCAGCCATCTCGTGCAATTTCTTTATTTCCGCGAGACCGATAAATCCTATATCCCTTCCCTTTGACGCCTGCGCCTGTAGCTCATCGATAACTATCTGCGGAATCAGAATTTCCGCGCCGTCAAGGTCGCCCTTGCTTGCGAACTCTGTCAATTTTCCGTTTATTATTGTTGAAGTGTCTGGCACCGCCTTCAAAATCTTTTCTTTTGTGCCTTCCGGCTTCTGTACTGCTTTTCTTCTCATTCTAATTCACCTCGAATTATGGTTCAAACTTCTATTTTAAAAATTCAAACCGTCTTTTATTATGATTTTTACTAAATCTTACATTAACAAGTCTAACTGAAAAGTTACCTCGGGAGAAAAAGGTAATCTGATTCCTGCTGTATTGCTTCTGTAATTGTAATAAAATATATTGGCAGGTAAGGTATTTAAACGTTTAAAAAATCTTAATCGATAAGAAAATCCAGCTGCTCTTTCGGTATGCCTACAGATAATCCATACTCTACAGCAGGTTTCCATGTTGCCTTGTCATCAAAGTTAAATTCAAATATCTTATTTTTAAAGACAGCAATAACATTTCTGCTTTTCCAAAAATGCATATACCATTTTGAAGGCTTAATTATTCTGGATAATTTTTGTATTTCATCCCTAGAAACTCTGATTTTGTAGATATGCCATCTTTCATCATGATTTTCTTCTTCAGTTATTCTGAAGCCAACAATTTTCAATTCATTCAAGATTCTGTTATCCTCCAAACTCTCTTCAATTATTGTGCCTTTGTAATCTTTTTTCATCTTTATCTCTTCTTTTTCTTTGAATGCTTTGCGGTTTTCTTTTTTTCCAGCTTTTTCTCTTCCGGTTTTGGTGCGGGCTTTCCGGCTTCAACTATCTTCCCATAATCACGCAGCGCGCACATCGCTTTCACTGCGCGCTCGGGCGTCGGGTAAACAGGAATTCCAAGCGATTCAAGTTTGGATGCTCTTTTTTGCGTGTACTCGCCGCCGGTTGCGCATACTACAAAAGACTTTCCATAAAGCTTGCAATCCCTGAGAACGTCAATTATCTTTTCGTCAAGCGTCGCTATCTGGAGCAGCGCTATCACAACAACCCCGGAAACATTCTTGTCCTTGAAAACAATTTCCAATGCTTTCTGGTACCTTTCCGATGTCGAGTCCCCTGTCAAGTCTATGGGATTTTTCAACGATGCATAAGAAGGAAGGAATTGACTTAATCCGGAAAGGGATTTTTCATCAAGTTTTACAAGCTCAAGTCCGCATGATTCGGCGGCATCCGCAGCCAATATTCCGAAACCCCCTCCATCCGTCACTATTACAATTCTTCCGTCCTTCAGCGGCGGCTGGCTTGCCAGGACTTTTGAATAATCAAAAACCTCTTCCGTTGTCATGGCTTCTATTATTCCGGCCTGGTCGAAAGCCGCCGAATAAACCTGCGCCTCGCCTGCAAGGCTTCCCGTGTGCGATGCTGCAGCCTCCGCTCCAGCTTTTGTCTTGCCTGCTTTCAGTACTATAATCGGTTTTATTTTTGAAGCCTTTTTTGCAGCGCTGACAAAAGCCTTTCCATCTGTTATTGATTCAAGATAAACCGCTATGGCTCTTGTGCTTGGGTCTTTTCCCAAGTATTCAATCATATCTGTCTCGTTGATGTCTATCTGGTTGCCAACGGAAATGAATTTGCTTATTCCCGCACCCTCGCTTGCTGCCAAGTCTATTAGAGCTGTGCCGAAAGCTCCCGACTGGCTTATAAATCCTATTCCCCCCACTTCCGGCCTTTTTAGCCTCTCATGAGGCATGAAAAGAGTATCCATTTCTTTTGGCGCGAAAACGCCTACGCAGTTAGGTCCGAGAATCCTGATATCTTTTCCGGCTTTTTTAAGCTCTAATTCGCCTTCCTTGTTTCCTATCTCGCTGAAACCGCTTGTTATTATTATTGCAGCCTTTATCTTCTTCTTTTTGCACTCTAGAATGATGTCTTTTACCTTTTCAGCCTTGATTGCTATTACAGCCAAGTCAACAGGTTCTTCAACATTTAATACGGAAGGATAAACAGTTAAACCCATTATTTCAGCGGCTTCAGGATTTATGGGATATATTTTGCCTGAAAAGCTTCTTTTAATGCTGTCAAGAATGGCATAGCCTATTTTTCCGGGAGTCCTGCTGGCGCCGATAACAGCAACGCTTTTGGGCTTGAACAATACGTCTAATGCTGGCATAGTATCACCTTTAGAAAACAGCTCGCTTTTCCATAATTGGGAAAACGGGCATATAAGCTTTCAGAAAACAATATTAATTTTCAGAGATTTTGGGAAGCAGTGCCAGCTTGTTCAAACTTTCAGCCTCTTCACCGCTTTCTCAACCCTTTCCATCGCTTCTTCAATTTTGTCAAATGCTGTTGCATAGCTGAACCGGACAAATCCTTCCCCGAATTTTCCGAACTCGGTTCCCGGAACGCATGCCACTTTCGCCTCCTTCAGAAGCCATTCGCAGAACTGGAGGGATTCCATTTTCTTTCCGGACAATTTGAAATCGATTCTCGGGAAAGCGTAGAAAGCGCCGTCAGGCTCAAAGCAATGGAACCCGCGGATTTCATTCAGGCGCTTCACGATAAACTTTTTTCTCCTGTCATAGTCCCCAACAATCTTGTCAACCCATTTTTGCGGGCCGTTCAGCGCTGCGAGCGCTGCTTCCTGTGAAACAGTTGGCGAGCAAAGCGTTGTGTAGGGATGGATTTTTGTTATCGCTTCTATCAGCTCCCTCGGGCCGGAAGCATAGCCTACGCGGAAACCCGGCATTCCGTATGATTTTGAAAAGCTGTGAAAACTTATCGTGCGCTCTTCCATTCCGCTCAGGCTTGCGAAAGAAATGTGTTTCCCTTTGTAAACAAATTTTTCATAAGCCTCATCCGAAAGAACAGTCAAGTCATATTCGATTGCAATGTCGGCAATCTCCTCAAAAGTTTTTCTGCTGAAAACCGTTCCCGTCGGGTTTCCAGGAGAATTTATTACCAGAACTTTTGTCCTGTTTTTGTTTGTGATTGCTTTTCTTATTGCATCGCCAGTTATCTGGAACCCGTCTTCCTCCCTTAACTCGATGGATTCTGCGCTCCCGTTCAAAAGCTCCACGCAAGGCCTGTATGCGAGAAATCCAGGGTCAGGAACAAGAACGCTTTCTCCAGGATCAACCAATGATGCGAGCGCGAGAAAAATCGCCTCCTGACTTCCGCACGTGACTGCAATCTGGCTTGACTCAACATTTATTTTGTTTTCCTTTTTCAGTTTTTTTGCGAGAGCTTCGCGCAAGTCAAGCCTTCCCTGTGCAGGCGAATAATGAGTGAAGCCTTCCTTCAGCTTCTGCGCTGCGAAATCCGTTATTGATTTGTCGGGAACGAAGTCAGGCTCGCCGGGACCAAGCGAGATAATGTCTTTTGCCTCCTCCGCAATCTTCAAAAGCTTGACAATCATAGCTCCGGGCAGTTCGCTTTCCCTCTCGGAAATGAATCTTGAAATTTTGCGCGCCATACTTTTAGATTGGAAGGCTGTTTTATAATGGTTTCGCCGCATTACGGCCGGAAGAAAAATCTAACATGTGCAAAAATGTCTGCGAATCGCGCGAGCGGAAATAATTTAAGAAATATAATTAAACACATAACACAAATATTGTGCGATTGCCGAACGCGAATAGCATTAAATACTTGATATGATAATATTTTGTATGATTCTTTCTGATTCTTCTTTGAAGGTAAGCGAGGAAGCGAGAAAAACAAGGCTTGTTCTATGTCCAAAATGCGATTCTGAAATGCGAGTTGGCTTGATGAATGATTCCGCGGAATGCGAGGATTGCGGCGAGGAATTTGAAGTGATGGAGGAAGGCTATCCGGAAGAATTCATCTGGCATCCGAACAGGAGCTATTGATTTATATTCTTACTTTTGTCAGCTTCCAGTTGACTGGTAGTTCTTCAAACCGAGCTTCCAAATGCTGTAAGCAACAGCGAAAGTTATTATCGCAACAACCGGCGTGAGATATGCAAAACTCGGCGCTATTCCCTTGCCTATGAAAAGCTGCGCCGGATAATAGTTCACGAAGGCGAAAGGCATCACGAACGAGATGAAAAACACGGTTGCAAGATTGTATATCTCAAGAGGATATTCTGAAATGCTGGAAAATTTGGAGACTATGCTTATTAAGGCATTTGATTTTGTTGTCCAAAAACCAATAGATGCAGGTATTAGGAGCAAGGAAAATATTATAACTGTGCCGCTTGCAATAAGAGCCACAAATAATGAAGTGTTAAAGATGTTCCAGTGTATTCCAAGCATGCTGGAAGTAATCAAAATCAAGGCGAACCCCGTAATTATATTCCCTGCTTGGGTAAAGTTTACTCTTGACGTCATGAACTGAATCATTATATTTATCGGTTTTGTCATAAACCTATCAAGAGTGCCTTCCAAAATATATTCTTCCAATTCAAAAATAGGAAAGATTAATAAGACTATGCCCCAAGAAAAATATGATAAGCCGACAATAAATAAAATCTGTTGCAAAGACCAGCCGTTTATAGAAGGTATGTTCAAAAACATAATCCAGATAAAAGATATCCATAAGCCATTGCTTATAATTTCCGACAGCATGTTTATAATAAAGTCTGTCTTATACTCCATGACGGACTGAAGCTGCACTTTCATCATTTCAAGATATAATCTTAAACCATTCATTCTACCCACCCTGCGCATTGTATTTTTTTAGCGAGTAATTCAAGAAAATCTTTCCAACTACAACCAAAACAATAATCCAGATTATTTGTTCAATTATTGAGAATACTGTTTCTGCTCCGCTGATTTTTCCTATGAATATTGAAATTGGAGTATTGACTACAGCTTGGAACGGCAGAATAAACGCTACGGATTTTAGGGGCTCCGGAAAAAGATAAATAGGGAGGAACATTCCTGAAAAGAAAACTTCCAGAATCTCCTTGAATCTTATTATGCCTCTTGAAAATTCCGTATGAAAAGCAAAAAGCCCTACAATGAACGCTATGGAAAATGACAGAATGTAAGAAAACATTATGCTAACCAAAAAAAGAAGGAATGTTCCTGTTTCTGGAATGGGAACATGAAAAATTAAAAACGCGCCTGCAATGGCAGGCAAGCTTACAGAAAGAAATCTGAATAGAATTTCTCCGCTGTTCCTGAGAAAAACATATTTCTGAATTCCCATTGGTTTTGCCATTGTTGATGAGAACTTGCCTTCCCTGATTTCATATGAAAGATAGCCATCTGCTCCTGATATGATAGCAAATGAAATACTCATGCTTATGCTCATATATGCTATCATCTGCAGAAGCGTTAATCCGCCAACTTCTGTAAGATTATTATAAGTGTATATTGAGTTCCATACAGAAAAGTAGACAAACATGAATATGAAAGGCGTAATTACAGTAATAATGAGTTCAAATTTAAACATCAAACTTCTTTTGAAGCTCGTCAGCAGAAGTTCCAGATATTTCCGCATAATATCACATTGCTTGATTTCATTTCTTCCGATTCTTCCTGTAAATCTTTTTTATTATCTCCTCTATCTTCGGCTCCTCAATCGTGATGTCAACGACTTCATAGCGCGAAAGAATCTTGCTGACAACATCCGAGATTTTGTGCTTCTTTCTCACACCGAGAACAAACCTGCAATTGTCCTTTTCCATAACTCTCGCCCCTTTAATTTTGAAATTTTTCGGCGGATTTTCAAATTCTATTTCAATCCTTTTTTCTCCAGCCAGCTTTTTAATACTCTCAATGGTGCCGTCATAGATTATTTTTCCCTTGTCAATGATTATCGCTCTTTTGCAGATTTCCTCAATATCAGCCATGTCATGCGTGGTGAGGATAAAAGTTGTCCCGTCTTCGCGATTTTTCTCTTTTATGAATTCCCTTATCTTTTCCTTTGCTATCAAATCCAAGCCGATGGTTGGCTCGTCAAGAAAAACAATCTGCGGATTATGCAAAAGCGAGGCGGCCAAGTCGCAGCGCATTCTCTGCCCGAGGGAGAGCTTTCTTACGGGTATATTCAGAAGTTCGTTTATTCCCAAGACATCCGCAAATCTTTTCATGTTCTTTTTGAAAACATTTTCAGGAATTTCATAAATATGCTTCAGTAGATTGAATGATTCTACAACTGGCAAGTCCCACCAGAGTTGCGTGCGCTGGCCAAAGACAACGCCGATATGTTTTGTATACTTTTCGCGTTGCTCAAACGGCACGTAATCAAGAACCTTTATCTTTCCGCCGGATGGAAAAAGAATTCCCGTGAGCATCTTTATTGTTGTTGATTTTCCCGCTCCGTTCGGGCCGATAAATCCTACCATCTCGCCTTTTTCAATCCTGAAGCTTATCCCATCCACGGCTTTCACAATCTTCTGTTTCCTTCTTACCAAGCTTGCCAGCGCCCCTTTCAAACCTTCTTTCTTTTCAGAAATTTTGAACTGTTTTACGAGATTTTCAACTTCGATTATTGCCGTAACAACCACCCATTGCCTTAAAATCTATGTTTTTGCTAAAATAAAGATATGGCACGATGCAGATTCTGCTCAAGCGTAAATACACAGTCTATAGCATCTTCTATACAAGGATTGTTCGTATGCAACGACTGCGGAAAAGAATTCTACTCGAGCGAAAACCCTAATTTTCACAGAATGAGCTTAATAAATCATTTTTGACACCGCATAAGACTTTAACAAGGGCATATTTTTGTTGCTTGTGTGCAGTTTATATCAAATATACTGAAAACGCGAATTTATAAATATGCTGGTTAATCCATTCTCACTCCAGCCATTCCTTGTTCTTCAGCTTCTCGGGCAGATACGTTTCTGAGATAAACGACACACCTTTCGCAACCAAAGCGTCCAACTCAACCTTGCCCCCGAATTTCTCCCACAAATCGAACTGTTTCTGCCAGTCCTTGTTGTTCTTGAACCAGTCATAGTTGCGTATCTGCTTTATCCTTGCCTTGTCAACGTCCTTGAATTTTATGATGTGCCTTTTCAAATCATATTTTTCTATATCCTCCGCGCTCAAGCCAAGAAATCTCGCGCCTGGTATTGCCATTGTCTCGGATGTGTGCGCAAGGCTGATGGAGCCGAATTTCAACACTGAATAAATGTAAGCTCCCCAGGGGTCTGCGTCAACAAGCACATAAATCGGCAACCCATATTCAAGATGAAGCCTCTGTAAAAGCCTTCTTATGCCGCGGGTTGACTGCCCCTGCGAGGCGACAATAATGCAGTTCGCCTTTTTCCAGTACTTGTCCTCGTTTATTCTCGTCCACATTGTGTCCTTTTCCATGTAGATTATGAACTTCGCGTCAACCTTCTTGAATTTTATTTCCTCCACGTTGCTCGGGATTGACCAGCCCCCGCTTCCCATTTTTGACCAGTCTATCACATCGCCGGAATCCTCTATTATGACATTTCCGGCTATCGAGCCCGCCTTTTTCGCGTTGATGTGCATCTGCTCCCTTGAACATCCTGTTATCAATTCCAAATCCTCAAGCGCGCTGTCCGACTCGGACTGTTCTTCAACAATATCTATGGTTGTATTTGGTATTGTCCTTTTCATCTTGTAGAAAGCCTGTCGCAGCGATATGTGCTTGTTTGATTCCATCAGCTCCTTTGCCGTGCCGGCGACTTCTATTGTCTGCACGAATTTCCTTATGTGGGAGACGTTGAAAAAATATCTGTTCGAAGTTGCGGCGCCAAGTGCGAGCATTTTCGTCTTCTGGTCGAACGAGACGTTGGAAAGCGAGCGCACGGGAATTTCCATGGACGGGTTTTTCTTTTCATCAATATCCTTCACGAGTTTCTTTCCCAAGCCTTCAAGCTTTTTCTTCGGCTCGATATTTCTTTCTTCTGTCATAATTATCACATTATTACGATATTGATTGAATCAAAACACTATTCGGTTTATTCATCTTCGCTTTTTTCTTCAGCCTTCTCTTTCTTTTTGCCGCCAGTTTCTATTTCATTTTTATTCTCTTCTTTTGTTGCATCATTTCCAAAGCTGTCTGTCGCTATCACGTCAACCTTCTTTAGCATCGCCTCCAAGCCTTTTATTATTTTTTCCTTTGGCGTGCCCGACAAGTATGAAAGCGTGACAGCTGCTTCCGGAATGTATTTCTCGAACAGGTTTTGCCTTTCCTTCTGCTCAAGCAGCCTTCTCCTTCCGGAAAGATAATATCCCAGTTTGCGCGCGCAATCCTGCACCGCAAGCTTCACTTCTTTTATTATGTCGGGATAGCTTGCTATAGCTTCCTTTCCTTCCGAAGTGTAAGGCACCCAAGCGGAGCAGATATGGACAAGGACAACTATCGGACCCTGAGGCATTCCTCCCTGCTGGTCTATCTTGTAATGCCGCCAATCCACCTTTGCAAGCGCTTTTGTCATTGCGCACGCCGAGGCTTGATACATTAGCGGGACGCGGTTTGCGAATCTCATTATTTTCGCGGGCGCGTCAGATTTCAGATCGCCGCCGTAGCCAATGCAGCATTCTATCTGGAACGGGTTGCCGCGATACACGGTTGCAGGCCTTGTAATGCTTGCCACAAATTCAAGCTTGAACTCCTTTTTCAAACTGCTTTCCAAAAGCGGCGCGGTTATCGGCGACAAACAATCGAGGGGCGGCTTCATTATTTGAGTTGCCTGTATTCCCTTCCATAATTTTTCTATCTGTTCCTGCTGCATTTCCTTCGGTTTCAAGTCCGAGTCAATTCCACCGTTTTTGCAAATCTCCTGCGCTGTGCCGGAACCGACACGGCAAAATTCATTCTGCAAAAAACTGGAAAGGTTTCTTGAGCTTGTAAGTTTCAGCATTCTTTCCAGCACTCCGATTTCAACCCCGTGAGGATGGGGCTTTATTCCTACCGGCTGCACAGGCAGCTTGTCCGTTACCCTTGTGAATTTCAGTTTTATTCCCTCGGGGCCGGAATAAATTATAGTTGCAAAAGGATTCACGATTGATGTCTGTTTCAAATATTCTTCCACGGACTGCTGTCTCTGTATGTATTTTCCCTCCAGTTCCATTTCAATCCTTATGCCGTGCTCCTTTATTTTGTCCTGCTCCGTTCCCTCCTTCACTATTTGCGGCTCGTTTTTTACTGTGTCAATCCTGAGATGGAAAAAATTTACAGGCTTCTTCTCCGAAGTGCGGGAATAAATTATCGCGGGCTTTCCGCTTGTCAATTGGGAATAAAGAACAGCCGAGCTTATTCCGATTCCCTGCTGGCCGCGGCTTTGTTTTCCTTTTCCGAACTTGCTTCCGTACAAAAGTTTCCCGAATATTCTCGGTATCTGTTCCTTCACTATGCCGGGGCCGTTGTCCTGCACTGCCACAAAAAACCTGTCATCCGAGAGCTGTTTTATCTTTACTTCAATTTCCGGCAATATTCTTGCCTCTTCCGCTGCATCAAGCGAGTTGTCAACGGCTTCGCGGACAACGGTAAGCAGCGCTTTCGCGGGATTGTCAAAGCCGAGCAGGTGGCGGTTCTTCTCGAAAAATTCCGCCACGGATATCTCCCTCTGCTCGCCAGCCATTTCCTCCGCAGTCTTTATTGTTTCGGCTTTTTCCTTTGCCATGATTATCATCTTTTAAAATTCGATTATTTGCTGATTGTTGCCAAAAATGTAAGGCTTCCTTTAATTCGTGAGAAGCATATAAAAGCGTTTCTGCACGGAAAACACGATTCAAGAATTTTTTAAGAAACCTTGTAAAATATTTTTATGTCGCAAGCCTTATAAAGATTTTTTCTGCAAATACTGCGCGTATGCTAATCTTGAGCCGGGAACTAAAATTTTCGCTGTAATATTATCTGTAATCATTAAGAATATTTCAGACTCTCTTTTTGCAGTTGTTATATTAAGTTTATTTAGAAATTTCAAATCTTCTTTAACAATTGAATAATGAATTATCTGAGTTGCAAAATAAGTGCCTAAACCGATTGCAGGAACAATCATATTATAATAATATTCCAGCATAAAATATCACAAAGAATAAATGGCGAATAAACGATTTAAAGATAATTCATTTCGCTTTCTCCAAAATCATGTAAACCGTGTTGTGGGTTGAGCCCTTGATAATCATTTCAATTGCCTTTTTCGTGTTGAATATTTTTTCAGGCGGGCCGATAATTGAGACGGTGTTCCCATAAACGGAAATCATGCAATCGGAAAGGTATTCCATTCTCCTTCTGGCTTTTCCGCAGGTTCCGATAATCCTGCTTTTTATCCTTTTAACCTGCTTCTCGCTGCCGTCTATCTCTATAATTTCGAACTGCATTTCCTTTAGAAGAATTTTCATGGCACGTATCGGGGCGAACCCCCTTCCTATTGCCTTGACAACAAGCGCTGCCTGGTAAACTTCCATGCCTTCCCCTGAAACAATTATTATGTTGTCCTTTCTTTCCAATCTTACGCCAGCCTCTTTTTCTATCGCTTCGATTGTGTTTCTGTTGAACACGCCTATCCTGTCCGCAGGCACAAGTATCTCTTCCATAATAATCACATCATAATTACCGTAACCTGTTATAAACGCGAACCTTTTTAACTTTGTCATGCCAAATAATATCATGTTTGTGCGAGTGGTGCCTGTTGGGAGGATAAGCGGAAAATTCGTGGTGGAAGTGTGCGGCGAAGTGGAGGAATTCATAAACGTGAGGTTCAAGATATTGGCGGGAATAGAAACCCCGCGAATTTCCTGGAACCAGATGAGAAGGCAGTATGATTCCGCGAAAGTGATAGATATTCTTTCAAAAACATCCAAGGGAGTTTTTATCGAGAAGGACATGCCAACGCTCGGGATAACCGAGGATGACATTTATTATAACGGGATGAATTTTGTTTTCGGGATTGAGGAGCCGCAAGCCAGCTGCCTTCTTGTTTCGACGGCAAGGTTGAAGCCCGAGTTCTACAAGGAGCATCCGAACAGCATGGTGCTGAAAGACCGCGCCGTAAAGGAAGTAATGCATGAAATCGGCCATCATATCGGTCTTGACCATTGCATACACCCTTTTTGCGTAATGAGTTTTTCCCCGAGCGCGCGCGACGTTGACGCGAAGCAGAAGGACTTCTGCAAAAGCTGCAGGATAAAACTCGCTGTCAGGGGAGTGAATATTGACTGAAAACCGCCGGTTTTATTTCTTGGAGACAATTTGCATTTATAAGCCTTCAAAGAGATTCTTTTAGAGCTAAAGATTTGTCAAGTGATAAAAATGGCGGAAGGAAAAGTGATTGATGATAAAGTGGTTGTGGAGGACGCTTCAGCGGCAAAGGATATTTTCGATTCGGGCTGGTATGGAAATCTGAAAGACGAGAAACTTGAGCTTGGTTTCGCGGAGGCACTGCTTCTGCAGGAGCGCGGAAGGCTTGACATAATTCTTGATGGAAAGAAAATGAAGTTCGCGGATTTCTACCATTTCTGCTCAAGGAACAAGAGGTTTGCATCGCTTTACGCGGTTTACAAGGACCTGCGCGAGCGCGGTCTGCCGGTCCGGATAGGCTTCAAGGGAAGCGACTTCCGCGTTTACGAGCGCGGCGCGAAGCCGGAAAAAGCCGAGAACGTGAAATGGATTGTTTTCGTTGCGGGCGAGGACTATCCCTGCGGCCTTGATTTGCTCGAGCGCGCCACAAAACTCGCGCAGAACATCAGGACGATAGCGTTATGGGCGATTGTTGACAACGATTCGGACTGCACGTATTATATTCTGAACGAGCTCCAGCCGTGAAAATAAATAATGTGATGATTATGCCCAAGAAAAACAAGCAGAAAAAAGAGAGGAAAGAGGAAGTGCGTCTTCCAGAACTTCAAAAAGAAGAACAAAAATCGCAAAAGAAGATAGAGGCGCGGCTCGCGGAAGACAAGGTTTTTGTCTGGGACAGGGAGGAAGCGAAAGATATTTTCGAGAATGACTTTTACGGGAAGCTGAAGGAGGATAGGTTAGAACTTGCGCTGATAGAGGCTGCGCTTTTGCTTGAGAAAAATAAAATTGAATTGTTGGATAATGGAAAAAATATTGCATCCGGCGAATTTTACAAATATTGCTCCGAGATTGACCCGCGGTTTTGGGAAAGATACATTGTCTACAAGGACTTGCGAGAGCGCGGTTTGCCGACAAGAACCGGATTCAAGTTCGGCTGCGATTTCCGCGTATACAACCGCGGCGTCAAGCCGCTGAAGCGCGGGCAGAAGCAGGCGCACGAGCACACGAAATGGATTGTTTTTGCTGTGCCGAAAAAGTTCGTTTTCGGATTTCAGGAAATGTCGCGCGCCGTCCGCCTTGCGCACAACATCCGCGCGAACATGCTCTGGGCTGTCGTTGACGATGAAAACAAGGTCAGATATTTCTCCGTGACGTTCTTCAAGCCGTGATTTAAATATAAAGAAAAAAATCTAATTTTTTGAATTAAGAAAGTGAGACTATGGTAAGATGGAAATTCAACTTCTCTAAGGAACTAAAATCCTATACAAAGATTAAAGAAATTAGAGATGGAAAAATAAAACAGTTCTATTGGAACTTTACACACAAATGCTCTCAGAATTGCATACAGTGCTATGCGCATACTGATATGAACACCGAACTCTCAACAGAAAGAGCAATTCAAGTTGTGGATAAAATAGCTGAAAGTGGCGCAAAACTTGTGACTTTCTGCGGAGGAGAACCTATAGAAAGGAGTGATTTTTTTGAGATAGCTGAGCATGCGAATAATATAGGACTAGGATTATCGTTAATATCAAACGGGCTGAAAATAAAAGACAATATAAACAAAATAGAAAAAGCAGGAATAGGCAGAATACAGATAAGCCTTGACGGGAGTTATGAAAGCTTGCATGACATGATACGCAGAAGGAGTGGCTCGTTCAAAAAAGCTGTTGATTCTATCAAAAGCTCTATAGATTCCGGAATAAGAACAAGCGTTTGCTCAACAATCATGAAAATTAATCATAATGATATAGTGAACTTACTAAAACTTTCTGAAAGCATTGGAGCAGACGAGTATAGAATAATGAGACTAATGCCTGCAGGAAAAGGAAAGACAGATTATAATGACTTAAGCATCGGCAAATCAAGCTATTGTAACTTACTGAAAAGCTTATTGGAAAATGACATTACAACTGAAAAAGTCGGCTTGATAGATGTTGAAGAGCCCTATAGCTATGTAAAAGAATTAGAATTGCAGAAAACTGGAAATGTTGAAAAAATATCTTATCGTTCATGCCTGCAAGGAGAGCTCGTCTGCGCATTATCGCCAGAAGGAACCATACTTCCGTGTCCTATAGGAAACTTTAAAGAGTTTGAAGTTGGAAATATACTGACAGATGATATAACAAATCTTTGGAAAGATGCCAAACATTTTGACTATTTTAGAAATGTTAAAAACATTGATGCTTGTAATCAGTGTGATTACGGAAAAGAATGCGTGGGAGGCTGCAGGTGTGCTGCTGTGGGATATTATGGAGATATAAAAGCTCCCGACCCATTCTGTCTTTGGGTAGATACAGATGCAAAGAAATATTCTCGGGAATTATGAGAAAGCGGTTCTTGTAAGAGGGGTAAAGGCAGACAGTTCTTGCTCGGGTTCATCTTATTCTGGCTCTGTCACTTCCGTCTTGCTATCAGCTTTTGAAAGCGGCAAGATAGACGGGGTAATTGCGACAAAAGACGGAGAAAATCCGCTAAAACCGGAACCGATTTACGCGAAATCCCAGAAAGAGATTTTATCAGGCGCCGGGATGAGACACACTTATTCTTCGCATATTCCCGCTTTGTCAAAAGTAAAGAAAAATGAAAAGATAGCATTTGTCGGATTGCCCTGCCATGTTGCCGCCGCCAGCAAGTTGCGCGATAAGTTCAATATAAAATACCTTATTGGAATAGCATGCGGAACAAATTACAACTATAAGAAATTCGTAAGTCTCATAAAAAAGAATGGAATCGAACCTTCCGAGATAAAGAGATATGCTTTAAGAAATACGAGAAATTTTATGCCGTATTTTCATTTTGAAACTGAAGACAAAAGGATAGATATTCCCGTGAGCAGGACTGTTGATTGCATACATGATAATTGCAAGAAATGCAATGATTATCTTGGTAAGGATTCTGATATTTCTTTTGGCACTCTTGGCGCTCCAAAAGGCTGGTCAATAGCTTTTATAAGAAACAGTAAAGGTAAAGAATTATTGGATTTGGCTGAGGAAAAAGGCTATGTTGAAACAAAGCCAGTGAAAGACAGCTATTTCTCAAAATTGTATCGTTTCTTTCCAAAGGAAGCATATCTTTATTTGGCATTCAAGACAGATAATATTGCAGGAGCATATTTGATGGCTGATTTCAAGAAGAATTATTTAAGCAAAAAGTTAAGTGGATGAATTATAGAAAAATCAAACGTAATAATGTCGCAGCTTTTCTTGCATCAGATGAAGCGAATTACGTAACCGGCGGATTATATTCCGTTGATGGCGGAGAATCAAGTTCAAGCATATATTCCAAATAATTTCTATTTAAATAATCTCGAAACCAAAAATATTGTTGATTATTATGCTGGTAAAGGACGTTATGAGCAAAAATGTGCTGACGCTCGGCCCGAAGGACACGGTGAGCAAGTTCATCGGCCTGATGGATCAGCATCACGTGCACGAAGTTCCGATAGTTGACGGGAAAAAGTTTCTCGGCATAGTCCATTATAAGACAATCGCGGCAAAAAGATTTTCAGACCCTTCCAAGGAAAAGCTTGAGCCTCTCATTACAAGAATTCAGGCATTGAACGAGGACAGCACACTTGAGGAGGCTGCGGATACGATTTTTCAGGCCGGATTCCGCGCCGTTCCCGTCTGTTCAGGCGGCAGCATATCGGGAATAATTTCCGTTTTTGACCTTCTTAACGCGTTTTCCAAGCAGCCGGAATTCAAGGAAGCTTCGGCGGAAAGCATAATGAGCGCTTCCGAAGTGATAAACATTGACAGTGACATAGGGAAAGCGCGCGTTCTTATGAGGGAGAAAAATATTTCGCGGCTGCCTGTCGTTGACGCGGAGGGGAAGCTGCGTGGTGTGGTTGCGACTTTTGACCTGCTTAAGGCGGTAAAACCAAGCGAGAAGATGACCTGGTATTCCATGGCCGCGGAGAAGGAAACCATAATGGGGGTGCAGGTATCAACGATTATGAACAACGAGCCGCTGTACGCAGTAAAGCAGACAAAATTAAATGAAATATCAAACATGATGATAAAGTACAAGAATTCGGGCATTGTGATAATTGAAAATGATATTCCAATAGGTGTTGTGACAACAAGGGACTTGCTAGAATTTTATCTTAGCACAAGGCAGAAAAAGGGCGCGTATGTCCAGATTACCGGTCTCGGAAAGGAAGACTCGATAGTTGCAGCTACCGCGGACAGGATGATTCGCGACACGCTTCAGAAAATATCCTCGTTCCTGCCGGTCCAGTTCCTTTTCATGCACATAAAAAGATATGACAAGGGCGGAAAAACAAAATATTCCATCCGCTGCAGGCTCATGACGGACAAGGGAATTTTCATAAGCCGCGCAATCGGCTGGGACTTGCGCGACGCCGCCGGGCAGGCCCTGGACGAGATTGAAAAGATAATAATCAGGAACAAGGAAAGAAAGCGCGACAAAGTCATGCACAGGATTCGCGCAACGAATATAAGGGAAGAGTAAATATTTTATTTATACAATAATCAATTCAATGGGAGGAATACCTTTTTTGTAAATAACTCCTCTTTTTTCTTCCTCTTTAACCGAGATTGAAAATAAGTCCCTTCCGAGTTTATCTTTAACAGAATACGTTCCATTTTCTTTGGTGCCTGTTACTTTCAATACAACGGGATCTGTCATAATAAAAGATAAAATCCAATCTTTAAATAAATGCTTTTCAATCGGGATTCCGAAATAATATCATGAACAAACTTGCGTTTGCCGTTGCTATCTTGATTACCGTGTCCGTATTTTTTATTCAACAGGCGGTTGCAAAACCCTCCACGGAGACGGCTTTCGTGGCAAGAGTGATAGACGGCGACACATTCGAGATTGAAGGCGGAGGTGTTGTGCGCATACTCGGGATAAATACGCCTGAAAAAAAGCAGCCGCTGTATGATAACGCCTCGACTTTTTTGAAAAACCTCATTGGCGGGAAGAATGTCACATTGGAGAAGGATATTGTAGAGATGGACAAATACGGGAGGCATCTCAGGTATGTCTTCATAGGCGGAGAATTTGTAAACGAAAAAATAATAAGAAACGGGTTTGCGAATGTTTACATCATTCCCCCGAACGGAAAATATTCCGCGGAGCTTGAAAAAGCCGAGGTATATGCAAGGGAAAGTAATATCGGTTTATGGAGAACGGATGAAAATTATATTGATTGCATCTCCGTCCCCGAGTTTCATTGGGATGCGCTTGGCAATGATAATGAAAACCTGAACGACGAGTTTGTTTATCTAAAAAACAATTGCAGCATGACAATAAACATGGCTGGCTGGACCGTGAAAAATTCCGGGACAAAGATTTACAAGTTCGGAAATCTTTTTATTGAGCCAAACCAAAGCGTAAAAATCCGCTCAGGATGCGGCAATAATGCGGGCGCGGAATTGTTCTGGTGCAGCAAAAAAGCAATCTGGAACAACAACGGGGACACGCTTTACCTGCGCGATGCGGAAGGGCTTCTTGTGTTTAGCGAGGCGTATGCGGGAAAGAGCGAATAGCAATTATCAGTTGTCTTTCCGCCAGAAAATGGTTTAATGGTGGGTCTACCCGGAATCTCAGTTTCTTTATTTTCTTTTCCGCAAGCGCTTTTCTTTTGCACTTTCGGATTAAAAAGAAAAGGGCTTATTGAACCAGGCTCTCTACCGTGTGAGGGTAGCATCCTACCGATAGACTATAGACCCATAATAGAAATGATGCACTGATTTATTTAAATATAATCAGGAAATCAAGGATACAGGAATTCGGTGGAACTGAAAAAATTCTGGCTTGAGAGGTTGAAATTTAATTTCACGCTGCCGCACGAAATAATTTGGTGCTTGGCTGACATTTCAATGCCTTGCTCGACAAGCTCCTTCGACATGAAACTTTCGGCAGCGGAAATCTCGTCTTCAAGTCTGCTGCAGTCTGAAATCCTGATTGTATTGTTGAGGCTTTTTTTAATCATGCCGATGTATTCAAGCTCGCCCATCTCCGTATTTTTTGTAAGCAATATTCTGCTAAAGCCGGAAAAATGCTGGCTGACTACAAGTAGCATTGAGGCTATTATAACAGCCGATATTATGAAGAATTGCCCCTTCACAACTTTTGTATTCAAATTTATCACCTATAATTTTTGCACATAGTTAGGCCATTCCAAGCCTGAATGCTATCATGAATATTCCAAAGCCGGCTGCCGTTAGTATCAGGCTGTGCTTTAGCCCGCCTATTGCGGAGTTTGTGCTTATCTGTCCCGCAATCAGCCCGCTGAAAATTCCTTGTATTATTATCATTGAAAAGAAGAGCGACCTGTAATAGCTTGTGGCTCCCGTGCCAAAGGAAAATATCAAGGAAAGCACCGAGAACGTTGAACAGGAAACGCACATTAAATTCCCGCCTGTGCAGACGTCGCAGGGATTGGTAAACCCGCCCGTCCCGCCTGAAACGCCCAGAAAACCGCCTGTCCCGAAATTCATTTGCATCATCGGGAAAAGCGTGTTGGAAAGCGATATGACTATGGAAATGAACACAAAATAAATTATGTACATTATGGTTATGTGCTGCGTCATGCTGCTGGCTCTTTCCTTCTGTGATTCCCTTATTATGTTCACGTCTATTGCTATGGATTCCATTGTGTCGGCTATGTCGCCGCCGCTGCTGTAGGCTTCATTGATTATTCTTATTGACCTGGTGATTATTTCAGACCCCTTCATTCTTTCAGAAAACCTGTTGAGCACTTCCTGCAGCGGTATTCCCCACGAAAGCTGGTCGCTTAATTTTTTAATCTCGTTTGACAGCTTTCCGTAATCGGTTTTTGTCGCGAATCTAAGCGCGTCAGGCAGGTTTGTTCCAGCCTTCTGCGACTCGGCTAAATCCCTCAAAAAGATAGGCAGCTGTTCTTCCACGGCCTTGATTCTTTCATGTTTGAAGTATGCAACCATTACGAAGGGCATGAAACCGATAAGCATTGATATTATGACGAAATTTCCAAGCAAGCCGACGTCATTTCCAAAAAATACAATCCCAACCAGAAGAAAGATTCCTCCGATGACCAGGGTAATATGCATGGGGTTTGAAAAAAACCCTTTCTTGCTTTTATCTGAAGACTCTTTCATAAAATTACCTTTTATTTCGCATACAATATTGCTTACATTATTGCCATTTTATTGTTAATATCATGTCATTGAAGGCGAGATTGATTTTAACAGCATTATAAAGCCGACCGATACCGCAGGCATCACCAGAAAAATTACAACGAACTGCGCGAACGAAAGCGTAAGGCTCATATCGCTGCTGAAAAGTGACATTATGGAGCTTAATATTACGAAAAATATGGAGCCAACTATCAGAACCGTAAGATAAATTTCTATAATCGTTGACAGCTTTTGCGAGAATTCATCAAGTTTTCTTCTGTATTCCTGCATAAAAGCCCTTGACTTTTCCCTGAGGAATGTCGGCATATCGCTGCCCGTTGTCATGACGTTTGTCATTCCCCAAAGCAGCTCCTTCAGCTGCATGGACGGCGTCCTTGACGCGGTTTTTCTTATGGCTGCCGTCAAGTCCATGCCGAACACAGAAACATCCCTGTATATTTTCTTGGCTTCATTTGCTATTTCCCCGTATTCCTTGAATTGCGAAAGCACTTTAAACATGGTCAAAGGCGGCGCCCTGCTTCCCGCCACCGTAGCCAGGTATGTTGTTGCAAAAGGAAGCGCTCCGTCAATGTTTTTTTTCCTTCCGGATGAAATCATGGAAGGGTATGAGTAGAATATGAAAAATACCAGCAATGAAATGAAAATTGTCAAAGTGAATGAAAGAAAAAACGATACAATCATATTGTGCGTCAGTATGCTGAGGATAAGCGCAAGGAGCGGAAACTCTGCCGCAAAAATGATAAAAGGCACAAATATTATGACATAAACGTATTCTGCAAGACTCAGAGATATGTTTGACATCTCAAGGTCGGGCTTGATGCTGCTGAAGTAGTCTATGTAAGGCTCCAAAGATTTTCCAAACAACTTGAATGCGGCATTTTTTAAAGAGTCCCACAAATTCGTCACCTTTCCATGATTTCATCAAGCCTG
This sequence comes from Candidatus Aenigmatarchaeota archaeon, assembly GCA_036171435.1. Classification (GTDB taxonomy): domain Archaea; phylum Aenigmatarchaeota; class Aenigmatarchaeia; order Aenigmatarchaeales; family DAIDAN01; genus DAIDAN01. The sequence goes on along the minus strand of JAVHRC010000073.1, from coordinate 7,676 downwards.
TTCTGCTGCGTGTAAAACATTTTCATGACGTTTGCGAATATCCTGTAGTCCGAGAAATTCTTATCTGAAAGCCATTTCAGTATTTTTATCCTTTTGCCAATATCCTTCTGAATGGAAGTTTCGCTTGCGCCCGAGGCGTTGGATATCTTTCTCAGTATAATGCTCGGGTTCACGGTATCATACTTGTCTCCGACAGGATTCCACCTGAAAACCTCGTTTGTCAGCGGTGAGTCAGTCTTCCTGTCAAAGCCCGTGACTTCGAGAATGGACGAGATTCTTCTCACGTATTTGTTGCCGTATTTTATTCTTACAAGAAACACTATGATGTCAAGGTTTTCTATAAGGCTGGGCGGCAGCTCTATTGGCGGAGTGGTCAGCCTGTCCACAAGCTTTTCAATTGTGTCCGCGTGTATGGTTGCAAGTCCGGGGTGGCCTGTCGCGATCTGCTGGAAAAGCACGTAAGCCTCCTTGCCTCTTACTTCTCCCACTATTATGAAATCAGGTCTTTGCCTCAGTGATTCCCTCAGCAAATCAAACATGTCAACTTCTCCAAGCTTCCTGCCGCCGACCTCTGCCATGGGCTGCCTTGCAACCTGCGGAACCCAATGCGAGTGCGGGAGCCTCAATTCGGAAGTGTCCTCTATAGTGACAATCTTCAGGTCGGGTTTGATGAAGAGCGAGAGCGCGTTAAGAAGAGTGGTTTTTCCCGTGGCCGTGCCTCCACCCACAAGCGTTGATTTTCCATATTCCGTGAGCATCCAAAGATATGCGAGTATTTTCAGGTCTGCAGTCCCGAACTTCAGCATATGTATCGGGGACAGCGGCTCTTCCGTGAATTTTCTTATTGTGAAATTGCTGCCGCGTTTTGCTATGTCCGTTCCCAGCGTCAGCTGTATTCTTGAGCCGTCGGGGAGCGATGCGTCCACCAAAGGCGCGGCTACCGAGATTGTTTTTCCGCAGCGCTGTGCAAGCTTGTTTGTGAACGAATCAAGCTCGTCCGCGCTTTCAAAGAATATGTTTGTGCGAAGCGTGCCAATGGTCGGGTTTCTGTGATAAATGAATATGGGTATCTGGATGCCGTCGCAGCTTATATCCTCGATGTTCGGGTCCTGCATAAGAGGCTCGATTTTGCCAAGCCCTATAAAATCCCTTTCCACAAAATACAGGATATCATGCTGTCTTTCCAGCGGGAAGGTGCTTGCCATAAGCCTGATGATTTCCTCAAACCCTTTCCTAAGGTAGGCGTGCGCCTCGCCTTTCCTGAGCTTGGTGAAGTCCACGTCAAATTTTTCTATGATCGAATTTTTTATCTTGTCCAGAAGAAATTTTTCCTGGTCGTTCAGTTTTGGTTCCGACACAATATAGACAAGGGACGATTCTTTTGCCGACCACAATATGTTGGCGGAAGAGAATATCTTCTGGCTGGCGGAAGGGTGTTTCGGAATAAGCGGATAAGTCATGCTCATCCTTTTTTCCTCTTCCTCATGGATTTTTTTCCCCGCTATTTTAATCTCTTCTGCCGCGGTTATTTCAATGCCTTTTATCTGTTCCTTTTTTTCGCTTTCTGATTTTTGCGACCCAAACCCCATTTTGGCCAACAATTCCAAGAAATTCTCAGGCATCATGGCGCCGGATTCGGAGACTTTGCCCGCTGTTGCCGCGGACATGATTTTATATCCCTTCACGGCTTTTCTGAAAACCTTTGAAAGGCTTATTTTATTCTCTTTTCTTTTAAGCGTTATTTTCATATCTTTCAATCAATCACCTTCAGCTTATTAGAACATTTCCGCCCGAGTAGAAAATATCTATTTTTCCCGAGCTGCCATACGCAGCGCCGTTCTTAATTCTTGTTTCAATTCCATATAAATTTATGGCGTTTGAACTTATTGATTCATCCGCGCAGTTCATATAAAGGCTTTTCGCATCCGCGGTTATCTTATAGTTGCAGCCTGATAATTGTCTGGGAATTTCCATGGAAAGAGTTATGGTAGAATTTGTGGAATTGCCTGCCATGAAAGTTTTTACTATTCCAGAACGGATGTTTTCCCCTTCCTTTTCCAGCTGGTCTTGCAGGGCTGCGGAGCGCACGCTGTCGGATATGTTGGAAAAAACCGCATATATCGCAATTACCATGGCAATTCCAACTGCAAAAAAGAACATGTTTTCAAGAGTTATGTATTGTCCCTTCATAGGTTAATAATGGCATTGCTGTGTTATTAACTTTTCTTTTAAATTATCTGCCTTATTTTGGTTATTTGATACAGTGGTTCCAGAACATATCAATAAATGTGAATTAGATTCTAACCGTCAACATTTTATTGTGTAATATATGTCAGACGCATAAGCAACAGAAAGCCTGAGCACGTGGTTGCATTTTGACATTGAAACCGGCGAGACAACTGTAAAATTTGCGCTGCCGCCGGGAAAAAGCGTGGCGGAAGCTGTTTCGGAAGCTTTGTTATCGTCAACAAATGCGACAAGAGTGCCTAAGTCCATATTCTGTGTTCCATCGTTTCTGATTGTAACATCTATGCTTGTAAGAGAAGTGTTTCTTGCGTTGATTATGGTAAATGCTGTGCCTGCCCTTGTTATGGCCATATCCGTCTGCCTGCCCACTCCGGCTGTGATGGAGCCAAACATTCCCGTGGAGAAACCCCAGAATAATGACATTAGCGCAACGGTTATCATCAGAAGCAAAATAACGGCTATGATGGTTGATACTCCTTTCATTTAATCCCCATATTAAAGAAAATGTGATTTAGTACATTTCAATTGCATGCGGCATTTATTGCTTTTGCAGACTTCTTATGTTGATTCTCGGATATGCTGAAAGCAGTTGCGACACCGGCGTTCCCGACTTGATTTTTTTGTTCAGCTCTTCCAGCGAGCCTATCACTTCCTGGTTGCTCTCCAATACCTTAATGTTCTGGTCTGATATTTTTTGGAGCTGATCCGTCACAGGATTCATCATCTCGGGAGGGATTGAAACCGAGCTTTCTTCGCCTGCCATCCTGATAATGTTCATGAAGCTTTTCATCTGAAATATGAGTTCGTCTATTTTGGAGGGCAGTCTGCCAAGCTCGTTTCTTAGCTCCGAGTTTGCTTTTATAACCTCGTCAACTATTTTCTGGTTGCCTTTCACAAGCTCGATTATCTGCGTTATCAAACCCTGAAGTTGCGGCAATCCGGAATAAGCGGATGCCTGTTCAAGCTGCCTTATGCGCCCTTCCAACCTTCGCACTGGCGAGACCTGAATCATCTCAATGTCATCTCCTCCCTTGTCCTCTAATTCAACTTCTTCGATAAGAATCCCCTGCTAAAAATGTATTATCATTAAGTTCGTTATGCCGCTATATAAATCTTTGGCAGGGAAATCTGCGGAACCGAAAAGAAACTTGGAAATAATGCGCAATTAAGATTCTGGATGCAAAACAAAAACTGAACCGAGAAAAAGAAAATAGGAAGGGGCTTTGCCCTTCCTTAAGCAAATTACTCCATCCCTTCCATACCGCCCATTCCGGGAGGCATTCCGCCCGGCATTCCTCCGCCGCCGTGCGAGAGCTTGCCCGCGGAAATTATGTCATCTATTCTCAAAATCATTTCCGCAGCCTCTGACGCTGACTTGATTGCCTGCGTCTTTATTTTTAGCGGCTCGATCACTCCGGCTTCCCACATATCTATCACTTTTCCGGAAAACACGTCAACGCCCGCCGTCGTTTTTCCGCTGTCGTGCGCTACGCGCAAAGCCACAAGAATGTCTATCGGGTCAAGCCCTGCGTTCTCCGCAAGCGACCTTGGTATTACTTCAAGCGCTTCAGCGAACGCCTGTATTGCAAGTTGCTCCCTTCCCGAATATTTCTGGGAAAACTCGCGCAAGCCTTTTGCAACTGCAGCTTCAGGAGCTCCGCCTCCCGCGACAACTTTCCCAACTTCAAGCGAGGACGCGACACCGCCGACTGCGTCGTCCATTGCCCTTTTTACCTCTTCAATCACGTGCTCTGTTCCGCCGCGGATGAGTATTGAAACAGCTTTCGGGTCCTTGCACTCGCGAACGAAAATCATCTGCTCTCCCGCTATCTTTTTCTCTTCTACAATCGCAGCGAATCCCAAGTCTTCTTTTGAAATGTCCTTCAGGCTTGTCACAATCCTGCCCTTTGTTGCGCGAGCGAGTTTTTCCATGTCGGATTTTTTCACGCGTCTTGCGGACATTATTCCCTTCTTCGCAAGATAGTGCTGCGCTATGTCGTCAATGCCTTTCTGGCAGAGCAAGACGTTCGCTCCGCTTGCCGCGACCTTTTCCACCATGTCTCTCAGCATTTTTTCCTCCTGCTCTATGAATGCCTGCATCTGTTCCGGCGAAGTTATCCTTATCTCCGCGTCAGTCTCAGTTTCTTTTACTTCAAGGGCTGAATCCACGAGCGCGATTCTCGCGTCCTTCAAATGTTTTGGCATTCCAGGATGCACAACTTCCTTGTCTATGACTATTCCTTTTATCAATTCAGTGTCTTCGATGCTTCCTCCGTGCTTCTTCTCGATTTGTATGTTGTCCGTGTCAACCTCTATCTTGCCGTTCTCCTCGTCCATGACCATTTTCACTGCCTGCACTGCTATGTCCGCGAGATGCTCGCTTGCGCGCTCAGCACTTTTTCCTGTCATCGCGGTTATTGCTATTTTTTTCAGCGTGCTGCTGTCGCTCGGCTTTATCTCCTTTGAAATGCTGTTCATGAGCTCAAGCGCCTTTTCCTTTGCAAGCCTGAAACCTTTCGTTATCACGGTTGAATGCACGTTCTGGTCAAGCAACACTTCCGCCTTTTTCAGAAGTTCTCCAGCAAGAACTGCGGCTGTTGTTGTCCCGTCTCCAACCTCTTCTTCCTGCGTCTTTGCAACCTCAACCATCATTTTTGCCGCCGGGTGTTCTATTTCCATTTCCTCAAGAATTGTTACCCCGTCGTTTGTTATCACAACGTCGCCCATTGAATCAACTAACATCTTGTCCATTCCCTTCGGGCCGAGCGTTGTGCGGACTGCGTCAGCAACGGCTTTCGCAGCGGCGATGTTCGCGTGCTGTGCGTTCCTTCCCAAAGTCCTCAAAGTCCCTTCCGGCAGCACGAATATATTCTGCCCTCCCATTTGTCCTTGTCCGTTCATGATATCACCTGTTGTTTTTTATTTTTTTGTTTTTAATTCGAAAGTATGGAATGAGTTGAAAAAACCGACCGCCCTTAAAGCGTCAAAATTAGAGTTTCTCTGTTTCATTCCATATTGTTTCTAGAAATTATTGATTGTAAAAGTATATGTATATGTGAGTATATTTAAAGCTTGCGGAAATCGGACGTGTTAAGAGAAGAACTCTTTGTCATACTGAGGATCAAAGTCTGTATAACTTTTTTTCAAAGCCACCATACTTTTTTGCAGCACTTCTTTAGCACTCATTATCATTTTGGCTTTCTTTCCTAATGAATTCATCCGGAATACAGTGTAATATTCTCTTAACATATTCTGTGCGAAATTGCCACGTGGAATATGCTCCAGTTCTTCTTTGATTACTTTCTGAATTCGCCATGTGTCCCAATAAGGCGAACGACATCGTGGACAAGTTATCGGTTTCTTGTCTGCTTTGGCATGCCACCTGTGTTCACAACGCTTACAGCGGAAAGTGGGTAAGATAGCCACCTCCAGTTTATTATCAATATCCCAATCAGGATCAAAGTTGCCCCATGTGGCAAACAAGGCTCTCTGTCCTCCAATACCTTCATCCTCACGGCTTCGATAAATGATGACCAGCCGCGGGTCATCTTTGAGAAGCTCAACACTACCATCTTTGTACTTAACACCATTCTTTTTGAAAACAGCTTCAATTTCTAATACCGACATGTTAACAAAATCCAAATCACTTAATTTCATTTACACTCACCTGTATACATTTTATGTATATAATGAAATGTATAGTATTTAAAGTTTGTTTTTGCTTTTGTTATAAGAGTTATGACAAAAGTTTTTCCTAATATATTTTTGAGTAATAAGGTGTAATAAAAACATCATAATTGTTTTGCCGAACATGATTTGGTTCATTACAAAAGCTCTATACAGGATATGGCACAAGAAAAAGCTTGTAAAAATAGTCTCTTTATAGTGGGCGGAAAGTGTCTCGTTCTATGTGTGTCGCAACATGTTAACAAAGTTTCTGTATTATTTCCTCAAAAGTGCAATCTCTACATTTATTATTATCGCATTTTCTCATTCCAAAACATTCTACTCCTTCGCAACATGGCTGGTTAAGACCGCCACAATCAATACAATTTCCATCAATCCTTACCTGAATATAACCACATTCTCTCGTGCATGTTCCATTAACTACCTCAAAAAGATAATAACATTTTCCAGAGCATGGTAATTCTTTCTCTTTTCCGCAATGTAAGCTTGATATTTTATCTCCTATGTTTATTTCCCATTCTCCATATTCTCCAGCATAGCTGTTAAAGGGATATATAAATCTAAAAGAAGTTTCGTTAATAGGCACTTCAAACGCTATTTCCCCTTCTTCTTTCACGTTAGGCAGCAATTCTTTTATTTCGAACTTATCTTCAAGGGAAGATGATGCGATATTATCTTCATATTGGTTTTTATTTGAATCCGTAATCATTCCAAAAGAGATGTATTTAGATTTTTGCGCATCATTTTTCGCAGAAACTTTAACAATCAGAAATTTATATCCTTCGTCCGGAAGATAATCATATCCTGTATAGATATTAAACTCTCCTATATGATTTTCCACCCTTGCTGACATCAGTGTTATTTTAATAGAGTTTTGTTCTATAAAATCTCCTATTTTTGATATATAATTGCAGCTTTGCATTATTAATGGTTTAGATTCATTACAATTGTTAGTATCGTTGCAGGTTCTTGTTTGAAAACCGTTTTTAGAGCATTCGCCCCATTCCGAACATCTCCAAATTGGCTCGCATTTTTCCTCAATAACATTGTTAACAATCGGCATTTCAGAAGAATTTGGCATAGTTTGCGGTGTCATTTTTTCTGATTGGCTCACGCAGCCTGAAAATATTACAATCACAAATAAGAAAAATAAAAGAATAGTATTCTTGACTTTTGCCATACCATAACCTCATCTTGCTCTTATAATTTACTTACGATTTCACATTTATAAATACATATCTGAATGTTGGTAATAGTCTGGTCATATATGATTAACAATTAGGTTCTAAAAACCTAATTTATGGTAAAATGGGAACTAGTATCTTTTGTGAACAGGAGCCAGCAGAGAAAGAAGATTCTTTCGGCATTGGAAAAGCCTATCACGCCGAGCCAGTTATCCAAAGAAACAGGGCTGTATCTTACCCATGTTTCGAGAGCCTTGAAAGAGCTAACAGAAAAAGGTCTTGCGGAATGTCTAACGCCAAAGGAAAGGGTGGAAAAATATTATAGAATAACAGCTTTAGGTAAAAATGTTTTGAACAAAATAAAAGAAATGAAAGAATGATTCTACACTTTCTTCCTCGGTTTTGTTAAATATTTTTCCTTATTCTTCTTTGTCATTCAACCAACCGCCCTTTTAAAGATTGAAAATAGAATAAACTGCAGCAGAAAGACAATAAAAGGCGCAAAATATGAAATTCGAGGAAATGGAACTGAATCCGCTCATTCTGAAGGAAATCAGG
>JAVHRC010000072.1:0-2765 GCA_036171435.1 Candidatus Aenigmatarchaeota archaeon | reverse complement strand
CAACCACGTTAAACCATTCATGCAAGTCGTAATTCGTACGACAAGGTATTACGCTACCTTAAGCAATTCTGTTACAACCATTAAAACTAATGGCGGTTAATAATTTCTCATTAACTCTTTATGTTTCCATAAAGATCGGACTATATCATCACAAATTAATGTGTTTGGCGTATAGTCTCTGAGGATTCTAAAGATTTCATCACATCTTCAAATTTATACCTTCTCTGTTTTCCTCCTCCATTCATCGTAAAAACTTTTCTTAACAATTTTTTGAATTCTTCTTTATCTGCATGTTTATGTTGCTCTAAAGCTTCCACAACTTCTGCAAATATTTCAAAATCTTTATTTTTTGTTATAAGCCTATACTTTTTGAAGAAAGGAATAATTTTATCTATGATTTCTTTTCTGCTCTGAACAAGAAATTGCATTGTCTGCTCTTGCCCGTATTTTTTTATCACGATTCCGCAATTTAACAATTTTTGAAATTCGTATAAAATTTCTTTATGATTTGCATTTTGCGTTACATGAAATACAGGATCAAGAACCCATTTTACTTTTGCGGATTTCTGATTTTTCAAAGCAATGCAGAAGCATCCTTCTCCATCAGCGAATCCAGTAAGATAATAAATCAATTGTTCTTGATTCATGACCATAGATAGAAGGTCAGATATTTAAATCTTCAGTTTCCTGCGGATTGTCCTTATTCTTTGGATTTTTACTATCGACAAAATCGATTAGTACCAAAGACTTGACAGGAGTTTCCCGCATATAGCCAAATTTAAACACCCCCTATTTGAGGGTCATAGTTACCCCCGCCGTTTGATGGGGCTTAGCTCCTTTGAAAAGAAGTTTAACACACCACCACTGGGCAGGTCTCACCGAGTATATACATCCTTTCGGATTAGCACTCAGCTACGTTTTTGGTAAACAGTCGGGCCATCCTTGTAACTGTGATCTATCGACGCTTTTAAGACGAAGATAGACACCCCTTCAACCGAAGTTATGGGGCTAATATGCCGAATTCCCTTGATTAGTTTGACCTTTCATGTCTTAGCCTATTAAGCCAGAGCACCAGTGCCGGTTGTTGGTACAGATAACTGAATTCGTTTAGCAATGCATTTTTCACTGGCTCCCGGAATCAGCGATTTTGTCCTGGAAGTTCTTGCGGCTCATAGCATTACGCTCCCCGCATTTCTCTCCAAAAGCATTCTTTCAAATGCCCGCTTATCCCAAAACTTTGCATTACAGAAAATCCAGCTAGTAAATGAATATTAACATTTCTTCCATCGTCATACGCAGTTAAGGTACAACTTAGGGTCTGACTAACCCTTGGCTAACATATATTGCCAAGGAAACCTTGCTCTTACGACACTTTGCGTTTTCAGCAAAGTCACTTCCTACTATTGCCAGGATTCTCATTGCTTATCGCTCCACACTTTCTCTCGAAAATGCTTCTGTGCAATAAACACGCCTGCTTACTCGAAAGCTCAAATGAGCTCCGCCTAAGTCTCGGTATTATGCTTAGCCCCGTCCATTTTCAGGGCCCTGAGCCTCGATGGGTGAGCTGTTACGCTTTCTTTAAATGATAGCTGCTTCTGAGCTTACATCCCCACTGTCTCAGGTTCAAGACACCTTTTGATACACTTAGCATAAATTTAGGGACCTTAACTTAGGTCTGGGTTATTCCCCTTTCGGAACGATACCTTACGCACCGCCCCTGTTTCTTGTTTTACGCAGCCGACAGATTCTGAGTTGGAAAAAACCCCGAAGGCCTTAGCCTCTGCGAGTTTTATCCGTACTTTACGCCGCCGGCAAACTGAACAAGACTATACGAAGGCATATTTCAGCAGGAACCAGCCATCGCCGAGTTAGATAGGCTTTTCACCCCTATTCACAAGTCGTCCAAATATATGTACGTAATACTAGTTCAGACCTCCATCCGCCTTTCGACAGACTTCATCTTACTCATGAATAGATCACCCGGCTTCAGGTCTTCCATTAATGACTATCGCCCTTTCAGACTTGCTTTCGCTTCGGTTACTCCAAATAAAGGATTAGCCTCGCCATTTAAGAAAACTCCCTGGCCCGTTCTTCGAAACGTACGATACAACCCCACTTTCTCCGAAGAGAAGGAGGCAGTATCCATCTGTAACTGTTAGATTTCAAATCTTTTCACACTCTGTTAAGAGTTCTTTTCAGCTTTCCCTCGCGGTACTATTGCGCTATCGGACTTTGGTTCTATTTAGGGTTAGCGGTTAATTCCGCCATGTTCGGACCCCCAATCCAGGGAGCCTTACTCTTCGAGCAACTCCATATTTCGTTTGTCTACAGGACTATCACCTTCTAAGGTCTTCCTTTCCAGAAAAGTTTGACTCCGAAACTTAGGAATTTACGCCCACCACATCTCTGCCTTCTTTTCAAAAGGAGATTCAGTTTGCCCTTTGTCTTTTTCGCTCGCTGCTAATAAAGACATCACTATTGTTTTCTCTTCCTGCTGGTACTAAGATGTTTCAATTCCCAGCGTATTTCCCTTTCTCAAGGTGATTCGGAAATCCAGGGTTCAAAGCTTGCATGCAGCTCGCCCCGGCTTATCGCAGCTTGCCACGTCCTTCATCAATTCCAAAACCAAGCTATCCATCTAACAGTATATAATAATCGTCGTATTTCATTCAATCAGCACTCGTCCGGAATAAGACATTCCGAACGAATCTATGCTCTAGCTAGTGAGATGAGTACTTGTCTCATTGAATATAACCGTCACCTTT
>JAVHRC010000071.1:0-13623 GCA_036171435.1 Candidatus Aenigmatarchaeota archaeon | reverse complement strand
ATGTTTGTTGGAGAACTTGGCCAGGATATGCAGCTGAAGATCCTGGTGCATTTACGAGCGGCTCAATCAGTTCTTCAGATTCTGCTCTTGGAATTTCAATCGTTCTTAACCCAGAACCGGGTAAGAGTTTAATGACTGTGGCTCAGAATTAATAAAATAATAAATCTGTAAAAGGTGATATTATGGCATTATTTTTAATTTATGGAAAAGATAATACACATTCAGATCCTCTTAAAGAGGTATCTGGATGCTATAAAATGGGTGACATTGTGGAAGTGCTTGACGACTCCAAGCACGATGGGGATCTTGTCAAGAATCCCATCGCCCCTCCCTTCTATTTGGTCAGAATTACGGGCGTCACGAAGGCTCAGGCCGAGAAGTACATGGCTCCGCATATCGAACCGCGTCCCGACACCCGAACGTGGAATAAGAAGCGATGGGAGGAAGCGCAAGCGACGGGCCAGTACGACGAGTTCGTTGCCGTGCCGGTAGCCGGTGTGACTTCCGACAAGACGGAAACGATCACCGTGTCGGATGCTCAGTATCAGAAGATGGTCGAGACCGGGAACTACGATCCCTTCTATTACACACCGTCTGTGAAGACAGCCGAGGTGGTGGTGGACCTGAAGACTCTCGCCACTGAAATCAGGCACGAGTTAACCGGCGTTGTTTCCTACGTCGAACTGACCGGCGATGTACCGACCGTCCTTCGCCGCCGTCTTCACAACGTCGAAGTGGCAAGAATCCCCGCCGTCATCAAGAACAAGTTACTGGCGAACCGGTATGTATCCGTGTCGTGGTCGCAGGTGCGGAACTATATCAGGAACCGGATGACGAACGCGACGGCGGGGGCGGCCCCATAACATGGCTACCCAAGTCCTCCGTTACGTTGATCCCAATTCCACGGCAGGTGGAGACGGAACCACCGGCGCCCTCACAGGCGCGAATCGTGCCTACGTTTCTCTAAACGCCGCCGCCGCCGCCGAGCAGAAAGACCTCGTTGCGGCGGATCAATTCATCCGGTTCATCTGCTCTTCCGACGATGCAGGGGCTACCCATGTGGAAGATACGACGGCGGTTACAATAGATGGCTCGACAACGGACGCAACAAGATATTTTCAGATTGAGTCCGCTTCCTCTCACGGAGGTAAGTGGAACGACAATATTTATCGGCTGAATGTTCAGGACGGACGAGCGTTACTAATAAGCGACAACAATGTAAATCTGGTCGGTCTTCAAGTATCACACCATACGTTGACGGCCATAAATGATGTTGTTCGAATTGCAACAGTTTCAGCAGGGGCGACCTATCTTTTCGACTCATGTATTTTCAGGATGTCTGGTGGCGATGGAACGTATGTAAGTTATGGTGTGTATGTTGTAGACGCAGATGCCACCTTAAACATGATTAACAGTTTGGTGTATAGACCGTCCGCGAACACAAGCACAGCAAATACGGCCGTTTACATCAACCTTGGAAACGCGAACGTATATTCGTGTACCATCATAGGCGGTTGTAGAACCTTCAGATTAGGCACAGGTACAGCAGTCGCAAAGAATTGTTATGTTAAAGTTGTAACTGCGTCTTATGCGTATAGTGCGACGATCACGTTAATCACCTGCGCGTCTTCCGATACGACAGGATCGGCAGGACTACAGAATATTGCATGGGATACCTCAAACTTCACCAACGTCTCCGCCGGTAGCGAGGACTTCCATCTGCCGGTCGGCTCCGCGCTGATCGACGTAGGTACGGACACCACCGGTGACGGCGCACCACTCAACTTTACAGACGACATTGACGGCGTAGCCCGTGCCGGGACGTGGGACATCGGGGCGGATGAACATATAAGCTCTACTATTATTACGGGACCCTTTCCATTATTCCACCCTGTGGTGGCATAATATGTATGGCAATTTTGAATATGGAAGCATTCCCTACGGAGACACTGTAACTTCGATAATAATTGTTATCGATAAAAAAAGCATAAAAATCACTTTCATTTCAGATAAAAAAGTATTTGAATTTATTTCAGAGAGAAAGCAAAAGATGTTTATTTCAGAGAAAAAGCAACAAGATCTTGCTACAGCACAATCTAGATTTAATGACTTTGTTTCAGAGAGAAAACAAAAGATGTTTATTTCAGAGAAAAAGCAACAAACGTTTATTTCTGAACGAAAAACGAATATTTTTAAATCGAGTGATTTGAAATAAAAAGCGTTAAGCGCTTCAGTCTTATTCTTAATGTGGTATAATAATAAAATAATAAAACATTGTAAGAGGAGATTTTCGTGAAAATATTGCTCATTCATCCTCCGCATTCAAACTCAACGGACGACAGATTAGATCCCCCTATGGGATTATTGTACATCGCATCGCATTTAGAGAAAAATGGAATAGATGTTGAGGTGTATGATTTATCAGGTAAAAGCGACTGGGAAGTTAATATACCCTTTGCAGATATTTATGGAATAACGTCTTATATAGCAACGCTTGATATAACAGAACAAATTGCTAGGCTATGTAAAATCGTGAATCCGAAAGCTCAAGTGATTATAGGAGGAGCACACGCATCTGTTAGACCGCATGACTTTCCATATGCTGATCAGGTGGTCAGAGGCTATGGTGAAAGTCCAATGTTGGAGATTTGTGGTAAACATGCGACAGTAGATCTATTTAGGTTTCCTGCATTTAATAAGGTCGATTTAAAGACTTATTCAAGGCTAATAGATGGAAAACCTTCGGTTCCATTTTTAACTTCTAGAGGTTGTCCGTTTAAATGTAGTTTTTGTGGTTTAGCTTCTATGCATGAGATTAATGGTCGATACCACATGATGGATCCTGCGGTAGCTGCAACGCAGCTCTACCGCATCAAGAACGAACTTGGGGTAGACAGGCTAAATTTTCAGGACGACATATTTACAATGAATCGTCCTCGGTTATTTAAAATATTAGAAACAGTGAAAGAATTGGGTTTTCGATTTCGCTGTATGGGCAGAGCGGGCTATGATACCGAAGAGACCTACGAAAAGCTGGCAGAGGCAGGCTGTGGTCAGGTTGCATGGGGCATAGAATCTGGTTCTCAGCATGTGCTTGATAGAATGAAGAAACAGGTTACAGTTCAAGATAATCTTAATGTGATTAAATGGGCAAAGAAATATGGAATTGTTGCCAGAGCTTTTTTCATAATCGGCTTTCCTGGTGAGACGAAAGAGACATTAGAAGAAACAAAGAGATTTATAAAAGAAGCCGATCCTGATCAATTCTTTGTTTCTAATTTCATACCGTATCCTGGAACAGATGTGGCAGATAATTACAAAAAATATGGTATTACAAATATGTCTAATGATTATGATCAATATTTTCAGGTTTCGAAAGACGGAACTGGAGGACTTACTATCGATACTGAATGGCTTTCTCGTGAAGAATTTAGGGATCTTGAGTTAAACTTCCGCGAGTGGATTAAAAAACGAGGTATAAGAGGAGCTAAGCAAAAATATGAGAGTTAGCATAATAATAGCATCGTACAATCATCTCGAGGATTGTCTAAGGCCTTGCTGTGAAGCGCTTAAAGAATTTGTCAATTTTGATGATTGTGAAGTAATCATTGCAGCTAATGGATGTACCGATGGTACAAGAGAATATGTTGAGGGCTTAGGAGAAAATTTTAAGCTTCTTTTGTTCGAAAAGCCAGGATTTGCTATACCAGTTAATGAAGCTTCAAAGATAGCAAAAGGAGAATATCTTTTATTTCTCAACAATGATTGCTTCTTCTTAAAAGAAGGAGTGATCGACATGCTTGTAGCTGAATTTGACAAGAATCCAAAAGCCGGTATTGTTGGCCCAGAATTTTGTTATAACGAATATGCTGATACGAATTATATAAAATTCTATTGCACGATGATGAAAAAAACAGTCTTTGAAGAATTGGGGATGTTTGATGTTCTTTTTGCTGATGGAACGTGTGAAGATGTAGATATATGCATAAAAGCAGTAAGCGCTGGTTATGAATTATCAATGGTTACGTTGCCTGTTTTTCATAAGTTTGGTGTCACTGTTAGAGAATTAAAGAATTTAAGCAGTATCCTCACTCGCAACTCATATGCTTTAGGCAAGAGATATAATTCTAAGTGGTATCAAGAGGTTCAAAAGCGCATAATTAGTAAGACGTTTGTTTCTATCGTCATAGCGACCTATAATCACGTCAATGATTGTTTGAAACCTTGTTGTGAGTCTATAAAAAAATATTGCAAACTTGAAAACAAAGAGATTATTGTTGTAGCAAATGGCTGTACTGACAAGACTCGCGAATATGTTGAAAGTCTGGGTGCTCCATTTAGGCTTGTTTGGTTCGACGAAGCTATTGGCGCAGCTAGAGCATATAATGCAGGGATTAAAGAGGCTAAATATGAAAATATTCTTCTAATCAATAACGACGTAGAATTTCTAGAGCAAGACAAAGACACTCTAATTAATATGCATCTCATGCAATTCAGTAATCCAAGAGTCGGCATTGTTGGTCCTATTAAGTCTTTTAATAAGGATGTTAATTCTGAGTTTATAATCTTTTTCTGTGCAATGATAAGAAAAGAGGTCTTTGATAAGATTGGCTATTTAGATGAAATCTTTACTGTCGGTTCGGGTGAAGATATTGATTTTTGCATACGCGCTAAAGAAGCAGGATATGAAATAGCAGTTGCAGGTGAAATGACAGGTCAGAGTAAAAATGAGGGACAGATTGTCGGTTCTGTGCCTATTTTTCATAAGGGTGAGGCTACAGTCCACGACACTAGTTTGGTCTCTGAGTGGAAAGAGACATTTGATAAAAACTTAAAGATATTAGCTAGCAGGTATAAGAAAAAGGTTTCTATTGTCATAGGAACTTTAAATCATCTTGATGATCTTTTAAAACCCTGCTGCGAGTCTATAATAAAATATTGCGATCTTGAAGACAAAGAAATCATTATTGTTGCTAATGGATGTACTGATGGAACTCGTGAGTATGTAGAGAGTCTCGGCAAACCATTCAAACTACTTTGGTTCGACAAACCCTTAGGTTTTCCAAAGGCATATAATGAAGGGATAAAAATTGCTAAGGGCAATTATATTTTGCTTCTCAATAATGATACAGCTCTACTTGAACAGGAAAAAGACAGTCTAATCAACATGCATCTCGAGAAGTTTGAAACGAATTCGAGTGTCGGCATTGCGGGTCCACTTAAGTCTGTCAGTCCCTGCGTCGATAGAGAGTTCATAATATTCTTTTGTGCTATGATCAAACGAGAGGTCTTTGAAAAAATAGGGTTACTCGATGAAGCATTTCTAGAGGGTGCTGGTGAAGATACTGATTTTTGTATTCGAGCTGAAGAAGCCGGATATGAAACTGCTGTTGTGGGTCAAATGACAGGGCATAATGAAAAAGAGCACGCGGTCATAGGTTCTGTTCCGATCTATCATAAGGGCGAAGCAACAGCTCATGATGATCCGAACTTTTTGAATATAATTGAGCGCAATACAAAGATTTTGGCTGAAAAATATAAAAAGAAACTGGGTAATGTTCTATGTATGATCCCTACAAAGGGTCGATATTTTACGACATTACCACTCGCAATACAGTCGGTTATTTCGCAGACTGTAAAGCCAGACAAGCTTATTTTGTATGATGACGGTGAGCATTTAGATCTTAGAGAAAACCCTATATATCAATACTTATTCAAGTCATTAGACGATGTTGGTATAAAATGGGAGGTCGCATTTACTTCTGGCGTCGGTCAACATCATGCACATCAACATGCGAATACTTCTAACTTTAAGTTTGTGTGGCGATTAGATGACGACACTGTTGCAAGACCAGATGTACTAGAAAAACTTTTATCACACATGGCAGACGATGTAGGTGCTGTTGCGGGTTCTGTCATAACACCCGGAGGAGAAGCTAAATCAGAGTATTATGGTCTGCATCTTATTGATGTAAACAGATTACCTAATCTCCAGTGGGCTAAAGGCGAAGGACTTTATGAGGTGGAACATCTATATAGCTCTTTCTTATATCGAACAAATATAGTTGATTATTGTCTAGAGCTTTCTAAGGTCGCGTACAGAGAGGAAACAATTTTTACTCATAGATTATTTTTAGCCGGTTATAGACTTTTGGTAGATAGGACAGCTGTGACCTATCATTACAGAAATCCTGAGGGAGGAATAAGAGCTGAAAAAGATGTTTCACTTTGGGAGCATGACGAACAGATTTTCAGAAAAGAAATGGAAAAATGGGGCTATAAGATGATAGCACTTTCACACGGGCTTGGTGACCATTGTGCTTTCGTAAATATTATTCCCGAACTATTAAAACGATGTAAAACGCTAGTTCTATTTGTGGTTTATGGTGAGGTGTTTGCAAATCTTCCAAATATTATTGTTAGACCGCTAGGTGAAGCTGCTTCTTGGGGAATTAAAGAGACAGGTATCTACGAATGGTGCACAAAATATAACTGGAAAAAGTCATTTGTAAAAGCATATGAAAAATTATATTTGGAAGAACAATTATAATGATTATTTACAAAACCACAAATCTTATAAATGGTATGATTTATATTGGAAAAGCAACGGGAAAAAATATTACAAACGGTTATTTGGGTTCGGGCATAAATTTAAAAATAGATATTGATAAATACGGAGAAAATTTCTTTGTAAGAAAAACAATCGGCACCTCTCAAGATAAAAAAGAAAATAAGCGCTGCGAAGAAGGGAAAGCGCGCTTGGAACAAGGGCGTTGCACAGACTGAGGCACATCGAATTAAAAATAAAATCACGCATAGTGGTATAAGAAACTATATGTATAATAAAACTTACGAAGAACTATATGGTTTAAAAAAGCTCTTGAATTAAAAAAGAAAAGATCAGAGTCGATGAAGAAAAACAGAAGAGAGACTGTCTTGTCGTGGAACAAAGGCAAAACGGGCGTATATTCAGAAGAATCATTAAGAAAAATGAGTATATCGAAAAAAGGTAAGGTGCTTTCTGAAGAGCATAAACAAAAATTAAGTATTGCCCACTGCGGTAAGTTCCGTTCTGACGAAACAAAACAAAAAATGAAAGATACATGGAATAAAAGAAAAGGAGAGATTTTGCATGTCTAGAAAATACATTATAATTTCACCATGGTCGAAACAACTACGTGACGGTTCATACAACCCAAAAAATTACAATTCGTGGCCAGAGGTTATTGATGGTCTTAAAGATGGCTATGACATCATACAGATTGGAATTACTGGCGAAAAACAGCTTGTAGAAGATTTTAGAATTAATCTTTCATTGCGTGCAATTGGTGAGCTTCTTATGGCTCCCGAGTGTCATACGTTTATTTCGTGCGACAATTTTTTGCCTCATTTGGCGCACGTTGTTGGCAAGGAACCCGGCATTGTTCTCTGGGGAATATCAGATCCTAATATATTCGGGTATAAAGAGAATAAGAATCTATTAAAGGCTAGAAAATATTTACGTGAAAATCAATTTTATATTTGGGACGGATTGACGTACGATCCGAAAGTCTTTGTGACTGCCGATCGAGTTATCGAGGCAGTGAGAGGAATAGAATAATAAACTCGCACAAAAACATTAATTTATAAACAGATAACATCGTTTTGAGGATTAAATGAACATAATCTTAGTGAAAGCCAGAAAAGGCGAGGAACGTCCAGGTCACAAGTACATCCGCCGAGAAATGCAGGCCGATGGTACTTTTCGCTATTTCTATACAAATGCGTCCCCTCGTACTAAGAAGCCTGATTATATCCCTCATCCTCGTATTAAGAAGATAGAAGAAGTCCCTGCAATTCGCCCTCGAAAAGAAATATTGCAGCCACAAGAAAAAGAGCATCCAATAGTGTCTAGTAATGCTAGAATGATGGCAACATCTGATAAGTATTTTAATTTGACACGAAAAGAGCGTGAAGGGGCGTTGCAGCAGGGTAAAGAGAAACTTCAATCGTTCGTCAGGTTTCTTCGTGATCACGATTTAACTGATAGAGCTAAGTTTAGAGACTTTACACATTCATCAAATCGAGAGGTTCTTTCAAAATATTTTGGGTTAACTCAAAACGAATTTGATTCAGAATCTGGTGATAAACTTTCAAATTATATAAATGTTTCTTTCACTAAAGATGGTCATTATGTAACATTGAATTATGCTGATAATTTCTTTTTTAATTCGATCAATAAAGAAATGGCAAAGAAACCGAAGTGGTCGATGCAGATGAGAATGTCGCGAGGAATTACATTAGATACTCAAACAGGAGAGGTAGTTTCTTTCCCTTATGAGAAATTCTTTAACATGAATGAATATATCGATGGTAATCTTGCTAATTTGGCAAAAAAGGTAGCGACGCAACCCTTTTTAGCATCAGAAAAAGTTGATGGTATTCTCATACAGGCTTTTTACGATAAATATTCTGACAGTATTAGATTTGGCACTCGCGCTCAATTAGATCCAGAAACAGACGACAAGGGTTTTCTCCAGACTGCTGAGAATTTAGCCAAGAGAACTGGTAGGTATGAAGATTTAAAGCAACAACTTAAGGATGGTAAGTCCATGATCCTTGAACTTATCGATCCGAAGTATCGTGTTGTTGTGGGCTATGGTAAGCAGAGCGCTCTATTTCTACACGGGGTCAGAGATTTAAATAGCTCTGAAATGATGGATTTTAAAGAGACGCAATCACTCGCTAAGAATCTTGGACTAGAGACTCCAAATACATATGAGTTTAAAAGTTTTGAAGCGCTATCAGATTTTCAGAAGAATACAAAAGAAGACTTAGAAGGTTTTGTTCTTCGCTTTCAAGATGGCTCTATGGTCAAGGCTAAAACTGAAGCATACTTTGCTAAGCTAAAAGGATTGAAAGCTCTTTCATATAAAATCATCGCCGAGACCGTTTTAAATGGCGAAGATTGGAACAAATTTAAGTACGAACGCATCAAGTCTGAAGAACTTTTTGATGTTGCTGATAAATACCGCGCCGATATTATGACACAAAGCGATAAGTTCAACAGACTCTTGACAGGATTTGTTGATAAGATTATTACAGCCTCTGGGTGGGATGCATATGGTAAGCAAGAAAAGATGCAGGCGCAAACAGAATTTGGGTTTGAATATCATAATGCAGTCAAGAACGGGATTATTGATTCTTCAAGGTTCAAGCCTGAAGATTTTCGTATGGCTATAAATTATCTTATCAATGCTCGAATGAAAAATGATAAGAAAGATGTTGATGGTTATAATACTAAGCTCATGAACCTAACTGTTGATTCGCTTAAGACCGGGGCATGGATGGGGAGCAAACTAGAGGAATTGAATCGATCTTATATGGAGATGACGCTATTTAAAGATGGAGCTATTGGTGCTGCTGCTGGGGCTGGACTTGGTGGTGCTACGGGGGCAACAATGGGCGGATTAAGTGATTTATCTTCAGACAAGGGTTTCGTTCGTCCAATGGATCCAGAAGAGAAGAAGAAAAGAGAGAAACAATCGCGATGGCCGTAACAGACCTCATACAATGTGGCCGAGTCATCATATTCGACTCGATTATGTTCAAGCTTCGTTGGGCTTTTTGTATTGATATCGCTCCAGACGATCAAATTGTATATCATGGATTATTCGGGCTACGGACTATCGATAAAAAGACTTTTCTTGGTTTTGCTATGATTGTCGATATTTTTGACTATATGGATCGAGAATTGACAGACGAGGAAAAAGTTCTTTTGAGGATTGCTCACAGAAAAGGCATAATGAAATCATGTGCTGAAGTCAAAGAATATGTAGACAAGCTATTTAAAACAGCTGGAATAAAACTATTTATAGGTCCTAAAGGATGGCACAATGAAAATATTACTAAAAAATAATATAAGCTTCGTCCGAAAAGCACAATCATATGGTGTGCCTCCTTCAAAGCAAGTCAAGCCAACGGCGTCTACATCTATGTCGACATTTGGCTTAGAACGCCCCGGCCACAAGTATATTAAGCGTGAAAACATGGGTAACGGTAAATATAAATATATCTATGAAGAAGCAAAGGGCAAGAAAGCGCCTTCTGATAAAGACACATTAGCAATGGTAGAAGATTTTAAGGCTGCACTTTCACAAGATAAACAGTTTAAGAGATACACCAAATATTTCACTCAATCAGATTATAGCAATGCTACACAGGCGATTGCCGCTCGGGGTGAAGATGTTACTCCAGAATCTTTTGTGCAAGAGCTTGGCAATTTGACTCAGGTTTTAGGAACAAAGGTTTCTCTTTATCTTCCAGTTGCTGTTGCTGCTCGCGAATATAAGGGAATGTTTAGCATGGCTGGGTCTCGTACCACAGAGTACAACAAGAAACTCACCGATTCACTTGGGCAACAGCAATTAAAAGCCGCTACCGGATCAGATAATAACTTAGCACAACTAAAAGCTGCTGGTATTAATGATCAACAACTTGGAGAATTCAAGAAGAACCCTCGAAAGATTAAAGACTTGATGGATAATTTGAAACGAACGTACGATAGTTTTGCTAATAAGGGTTAATGGAGACTCTAATGTTAAAGCTACGTTTCGGAAATCAGATAGTCAACTTGATTAAAGACAAAAAAGGCGCAGAGCGTCCTGGTCATAAGTATATAAAAAGGATCCCTCTTCCTGGAGGAGGATATAAATATATTTATGAAGAACTGAAAGGGCGAACTAGAACTGAAGAAATACTAACGGGCAGACAAGCAAGAGCACGACAGCCCGAATCGTTTGATCCTCTTACTTATAAATTTGGAATTTCAGAGGAAGAAGCTAAAAATATAATCAACTTTAAATTTAAAGGTAATGCAAAAACACTAAAATCTATTCATGATAATTATATGAATGCAGATCGTATGTCTTCGCAGTTGGGATTCTATAAAGAAGCAGCTCTATTGATAGGGATAGAAATAGGCGAAGGTTGGATCCACGACATAAATGATGCTATCTATTTTCTTGATGATAAATATGATTCGCTAGTGGGATTGACTGACAAGAAATCACTTGAAACAAAGGCGATGATTGAAAGATTTGTGGATCATACAAGAGTTCTTTCTGATTTAGAAACGCCTAAAATGAATGGTAAAAAAGTTATTGAAGCTGTTTGGAATCAATCAGGTGAAACTTGGACAAAAACTAAGTCGGATCTTGAATATCATAGTGGACGAAAAATTGATTCAAAACAGTTCCAGTTTGTCCCAGTCAGTGCAGAAACAGGTCAAGATGTAGTTGCTGATTATCTTCTAGTAGATAAAAATGACGGAAGCACTGTTGATATTTTTTCATTAAAGTGGAATAGTGGTCGACCAATATCACTAAAAGAGGGGACATACGACACCGCTGTAATTGGTTGGTTAGTTAATTCTGGAAATGAATCGCTTAGAGGCTTATCTAACGAACTTAAAGATATTCATGATGGTGTGAAAAATAGTATAAAGAAACTTGCTCTTAACTCATACGACGCTAATCATCTTCGTGCTGCTAAGATGAAAAATCATCTTATGAATAGATTGGGGTTAAACGTTTCTCCTGGGAAAAGAACACAAGATCAGATTGATTTAGCCGCAGATTATACTGAAATGATTATTAAAAGATTGCATTCTGTTCACAATGATCCAAGGTCTAAAGACACTATCTTAAATGTTTCAACTGTTGATAAAAATGGAAATGTTAAACTGCTTCAGGTGAGAGCCTCTAGATTGAATAAAAAGATGGATCAGTGGTTGTCTCAGGGAATTATATCAATAAAAACAGCTGTTATGAGTGATGGCGCATACGGAAATCTTAATTTTTCTAGAGTCGATCCAAAGACAGGGAAGGAAGTGACTTTTGCTGCTCAGGAATTTAGGAATTCAAAGAACTCTTCTCAATTAAGAGCATCTGAATCATTTTTTACTGGATTGATGGAACAAATAGAAGGAGATAATGTAAACGTAACAAAGATTCTTGAAAATAATGATGCTTTTAGGCCTACAGCGTCTAAAATTAAAGCCGTTGTTGACGATCTTTTTAAGTCTACACAAACGCTTGAACGTAAGAAGATGAATGCCAAATACATTCGCAAAGAGCTCACTGAATCTGGCAAGGTGAGATATATATATAAAGAAACTACTCCTCGAACAAAGAAAGAGGAAGAAGCTCCATCAATTAGGCGTAATCAATTCGGTTCGTCTGTTGATTCAGTTGACCCTGCATATAAAGCATTATTCAATGAGGCGTGTCAAGAAATAGATGAGGATAGTTATACGAATATCAATGCGGGATGTTCATCTGTTAGATTTACAAAAGATGTCGAGGTCTTTCACGATGTTCTCGATGTCCCTAAAGAACTGAGAGAACAGTTCGCCGACGCAGCTGGCTTATTTAATGCAAATAATGGAAAGATGGGTTTTTGTACTTCTAATTTCCCTGATGGCGTGTCTGAAATGGTGAAAAAGGGTGCAATGCTTCATGAAATAGGGCATGCTTATTTTTATGGTACGCTTAGGATTAAACATAAGAAGCCTCTCACCTCAGATGCAGTCGACACAAAAGACAAAGAACAAAAGGCTTCATTAAAAGACTCAACAAAGTTCGTTGATAAATTCGGAAAGATCGACAAAGAGATTAGAGAAATGGCAGAAGAGAAAGTTACTTTGTCTGATGTTAAGGGCCAAGATAAAGAGTTGCTACTAGAACAGACAATCAAGGCTTATATGATCAGTGAATATGCTACTTTAAATGCAGAAGAGCATTTTGCTGAGGCATTTTCGAGATACTTTATTTTTCCAGAACAATTAAGAAGGAAAGAAAAAGAAGTGTATGATCACTTCGAGAGCTTCTTTCAGAAATATGGCGAGTAAGACATGAGATACAAAGTAACGGGTGGAATTGAGCAAGGAATTCACTATACGAAATTTGTAGAAGATATTGAAGATGAACAACAAGATCCGAGCATGAATCTTAAAGAGAATGCTGCAAAATCTGTAGATTCGAATCGACATCTCTCGGGAGAAGATAAAAATGACGATCGTTAAACGTGGAAATACGTTCAGGGTGGTTTCTAAGAATGGAAAGAACCTCGGTGATTCTTCGACAAAAGCAGGGGCAGCCAAGAGGCTTGGAGAAGTAGAGTGGTTCAAGCACTACTCCAAGTGTGTTGTTGATCCCTCTTTGGTCAAAGGTAATGAGGGTCTCCAGCAATATGTTCCGGTTGTCTTCCAGATTCAGAAGCCACAAGATAAAGAAGGCCAGAAGCTTGACTTTCCTTCTACATCCAAGCAAATGGATCTTAGAGATGTGAAACAGCCCGAGTTTCCATCGACTCCATTTACAGGTGAGGCATACGCTCAATCTTTCCATAATCCACGTCCTTCGAATTCAGTGAAGGATGGCACGCATGTTACGATCGAAGGCGGGAAAGACACAAACTATAATGTCGATTCATTTAGAGGTGAACATGGTCCAGATGTCCAATATAAAGGTAGTGATTATGTTTCAGAGGATGTAAAGAAAAAGGCTCGTGCCGCTAATGCTAGAAAGTCTATCACAATAGCAGGCAAAAGGGTCAGAATCATCAAGGGGTCTGAAGGCAGCG
>JAVHRC010000070.1:4358-13655 GCA_036171435.1 Candidatus Aenigmatarchaeota archaeon | reverse complement strand
TTTTTTGACAGGAGGCTTGAACGTGAGGTCAAACATGCCGGTGCCTATCGGAACCACCTGGTTTATCATCACGTTTTCCACGATGCTTTCCAGCTTGTCAGTCTCTCCTGCAAGCGAGCCGTTCGTAAGATGCTTTATAGTCTCTTCGAAATTCGCCCTTGCCAGCAGCGAGCCTTTCGCGCCCGCGACTCCGTACCTTCCTATTGGCTTTATCATGCCGTCAACAGTCATCACGTCAGCTATGAGAAGTATGTGCCTTATGTCAACTTCAAGCCCCTGGTCGCCCAGGGTTCCCGAGGCCTCCTTAACTATGGCGGCGCGCGCGGCTTCTATCCCCAGAACCTTTGCGACTTCGTGGATGTCGTTGGTTGTTGTCCTTGAAGCGTCAACCCCGTCAAGCACGAGGATTTTCGCAAGGTTTGTTCCGAGAGTCTTGATTATCCATTCGTCATCCTTTTCCGCGATTATCGCCTGCGATATTCCCTTTATTCCCTTGATATGGGTTTCAAGAAGCTTCGCCTTGAGTTTCTGCAAATCTTTTATCGTGGTTTCGGTCTTCGGCTTGGCTGTTATGCTGTGCGTCTTTGTCTTAACGTCAATAGGCTTTATTTCCTTCATTATTTCAAACACCTTGCCCATGTTGAGCCCGAAAGATTTCAGCTTCTTGTCGTCAAACACGTATTCGACATTCATGTTAAGCAGGTCAACAAAAGCGTCTTTTATAACGTCGCTGAGCTTTGTCTCCTGTATTTCCGAAACTATCTGTTTCGCCTTTTCCTTTGAGTTCCAGCTCTTTAGCAGGTAGATTGTCATCATCGGCGTCTGCGGCTCCTTTCTCGCGTCAAATATTTCTATCAATCTTGGCAAACCCTGGGTTACCTTTATCTCCACTGTGCCGGCCAATTGATAAGAACGCATGGACATTTGCGTGCCAGGCTCCGAAACGCTCTGCGCTGTCACAACCCCCACGGCTTCGCCAGGCTCGTATCTTGACTTGTTGTAAAGCAGGACAATCTTCTCTATCGCTTTTTGTTTCTGCGCTTCCGTAAGATTGAATTCCGCAAAAGCCTTCTTCGTGTCTTCTATAATCTTCGGCGGCAAAACATCCTTGTAATTTTTTAGGTCTGTCATGGTTATCACGTCATTATGGTTTGAAATCGTTTAACAATTTGTTTTCGATTTAATTTTATTTGCCAAATATGAAATTTCCGAACGATAATTTTCAATGCTCCATTTTCCAAAGAGCATAGTGCTTAATCCAGTGGCGGTTGCATTCCAATATTCGCCTCTTGAAATATTATATACTGTAGCTATACCGCTGATTCCTGCAATCACGGGTGATATTGTTCTATTCAATTTTCTCAAAAGTTTATATTCCAAATTTAATCACCATTATTTTCTCTTTTACTTTATCATGCTCCGCACGATGTTGCGGACGTCCAATATTCCCCAGTCAGACTTCGCAGGGTCGATGCCGTCCTCGCCAGGAACGAATTGTATAATCATTTTCCTGTTGTCGCGGATTGTGTAATCATACTCGAGCTTCAAGTCCTGCAGCGCGTTCATGAGCCTGCGCTCCATGTATCCGGATATTTTTGTCCTGAGTGATTTGTCCATCAAGTTTTCGCGGCCGGACATCGAGTTGAAAAAGAATTCAAAAACGTTCAGGCCCTTCTTGTAGCTGTTCGTGACGAAACCGTGAGCCTCCGGCGAGAGCTCGCCCTGCGAGAAATGCGAAAGCGTGCGGTTCCTGTATCCGCGGTGTATCCTTTCGCCGAGGATTTTTTCCTGCCCGACAACGCCGGACATTTGCACCAAGTGCGCCATTCCTCCCCTTGCCCCGGAGCGCGCCATCAGCAAGGCGCAATTCTCTTTCATGTCCTTTGAGACAACAACCTCCGCAACATCCATAGCCTTGGTCAGGAGCCTGATTATGTGGGTCTCAAGGCTTTCCGAAACGGATTTTCCAGGCAGTATCACGATATCGCCGACCGCAGCCTTGCCTATCATGTCGTTTACTTCCTGCTTTATTTTTTCTATATTCATGTTTATCTCTTCCTGCGCCTTGTCGGAAATATTCACGTCATTCAAGCCGAAAGAGAAGCCCGTTCTCTGCAGATATTTTATTCCGAGAAGCGCAACCCTGTCTATGAACTTGTGAACCTCTTCTATTCCATAGTTCTTTTCAATCACGTCAATCAGCTTTCCGCTTTCATTGCCGATAGCCTTTGTGTCAATGGCTCCTGCCTTCAGCTCCCCATTTTTTATTATGACATAAGTGTCATGCTCGCAGTTTCCTTCCACGCATTTCTTGCAGTTCCTGAAAGCCTTTGTCTTGAATTCTATGTTCAAGCCTTTCGGCAAGAGGAATGAAAACACTTCCTTGCCTGTAAAGCTTTTCTTGTTGAGCGTGAAGTCAACGCCAGGGCGCATTCCCGCTTCGCAAAGCAGGGAGAAAACATTCTCGCGGGAAAGCTCGTTACCGCGCCTTGTCAGCATGTAAACTCCGGAAATATGATCCTGCTCGCAGCCGATAATCGGCCCTCCGAAACGCGGGGAACGGATATGCCTTTGCACTTCCATAAGAAGCTCCGCCTCCGACTGCGCCTCCTCGTTTTGGAGAACGTGCAAGTTCATCTCGTCGCCGTCAAAGTCCGCGTTGTAAGGATGACAGACGCAGACGTTAAGCGTGAAAGTGTTCCAAGGAGTGATGCGCACGCGATGCCCCATGATGCTCATCCTGTGCAGTGAAGGCTGCCTGTTGAAAAGAACAATATCGCCGTTCTGAAGATGCCTTTCCACGGAGTATCCGGCTACAATCTCTTTTGAAATTTCCTCCGCATTCTCGGCTATGACTTTCTTCCTCCTGCCGTCAGGCCTGATAACATAATTCGCGCCCGGCCAGGTTTGCGCGTTCTTTACAAGCCCGCGCAGGTATTCAATATTTTTCTCGGTGACTGCCACGGGAATTGTCATGTCCTTTGCAATCTTGAAAGGAACGCCGACCTCGTTTATGCTTATGCTCGGGTCCGGGGAGATGACGGTTCTCGCAGAGAAGTTCACCCTCTTTCCGGTAAGATTCTGCCTGAACCTTCCGTCCTTTGTCTTGAGCCTCTGCGACAATGTTTTCAGTGGCCTTCCCGAGCGGTGTCTTGCCTGCGGAATGCCAATAAGCTCGTTGTCGTAAAAAGTGGAAATATGGTACTGCAAAAGCTCGTGCAAGTCCTCCAAAATAAAATCGGGCGCGCCAATCAAAAGGTTTTCCTTCAGAATCTGGTTTATCCTTATGATGTCAACCAACTTGTGCGTCAAATCATCTTCGCTCCTGTCTCCGGATTCAAGCGTGATGGAAGGCCGAACTGAAACCGGAGGCACTGGCATTATTGTCAACACGAGCCACTCGGGCCTTCCTCCTTTCACTCCCACCTTGTGCAAATCCTCGTCTGGGATTTTTTCAAGAACAGCCCGGACATCAGTCTGGGTCATCATCTTTCCGTTATGCACGAATTGCGACGGCTTTTCCAGCTTAAGCGTTTTTTTCTCCGCGCCGCAGTGCGGGCATTTTGATTTCGCGGTCTTTTTTTCCATCAGGCGGCCGCACTCAAAGCACGTCAAAGACAGAAGTTTGTAAATCTGCTTTACGAAGAGAATATGGATAACCGGCTTCACAAGCTCGATGTAGCCGAAATGCCCGATGCAGTCGCTCATTATTCCGCCGCAAGTCCTGCATCTCATTCCCGGGTCTATGACGCCGAGGTGCGGGTCCATGACTCCGCCTTCTATCGGGTATCCGTCGTTGTCATAAAGCTCCGCCTTCGTGACTTCGATGGTTGCCATCTTCTTTATCATCTGCGGCGACAGCAATCCGAAATTAATCGATTTTATCAGATTCATAATTATCAACAATTTTTAATTTTTCATTATAGTTTGGATTTTTCAGTTGCGATGTTTTGATTTTCCTTATCAGCGAACTTATTTTGCGTTTCTGAAGTTTAAATCATTCTTTTTATTTTCTGTGTTTGTAAAGCCAAAATCCGCCCCTGTATTTTTTCTGCAATTCGCTTTTTTCCGGACCGAAATATCTTCTTGTAGTCAAGCCCCAATCTCTTTCAATTTCCGGTTTTTCATATTCCTTTCGCGGCTCGCCTTCCATATCCAATCATCATTATTTTTTATATTATGGAATGAATTCGCATTTCAGATACGCTTTTTTCAGCGCTGTTAATTTTTCACTTTACTCTCCCGTGTTTATCTTCGGGTAGATTCCCATCGTCTTCAGCTCGTCAAGCATGAGCTTGAAGGCGTAAGCCATTTCCACCTCTTCCGTTTCCGAGTCCTTGCATACGGGGCAGACGAACTTGTTCTTGACCTTGTCAAAATACGCAATCAGTCCGCAGTCCTTGCATACGGCAACGGTTGTCTTGTCGGAAGAGAATCTTTCCTTCAGCGCGAGCACTGCGCCATGGGCTATCAATACGTCCTTTTCCATCTCCCCGAGACGCAAGCCTCCCTCCTTTGCGCGCCCTTCGGTTGGCTGTTTTGTCAGCAGCGCGACAGGTCCGCGCGAGCGCGACTGAATCTTGTTCGCAACCATGTGGAACAGTTTCATATAATAAATTATTCCCGTGAAAATTTCAATCTCCATTCTTTCTCCCGTGATTCCCGAGTACATTATCTCCTTCCCGTCGCTCCTGAAACCGAGCGCGTGCAATTCCTTGCGAAGGTCATCCTCGCTGAGATTGGAAAAAGCGGAAGCGTTCACTTTTTTCCCGGACAACGCGGAAACTTTTCCGGCAAGCGTCTCCAGCAACTGCCCGATGGTCTGCCTTGAAGGCAAGCTGTGCGGGTTGAAAAGAACGTCAGGTATGACTCCGCTTGATGTGAAAGGCATGTCCTCCTCGTTTACAATCAATCCTATCACTCCTTTCTGCCCGTGCCTTGACGCAAACTTGTCCCCTATCTCGGGAATGCGCTGGTCCCTCACGGAAACTTTCACGAGCCTGTTTCCGTTTATTGTCTCCGTCAAAAATATCCTGTCCGTGTTTCCCCGCTCCCCGTGCCTTACGCTTATCGAGGTTTCCCTCCTGTTCGCTATTCCCGTCATGAGCTCGGAAGTCGAAGACAAGAAACGCAATGGCGAAGTTCTCGATATCAAAACGGAATTGCCGATTACCGGAGTTTCCGGGTTCACTATGCCGTCCTCGCCGAGATATTTGTACGCATCCTCGCTGCGATAGCCGCGCACATCCTTGTCTGGTATTCCTACCACGTCTTCCTGTCCTCCCCAGTATCTTTTTTCCTCGCCGCTATAGAACCTGAAAAATTCCGACCTGAAAAGGCCGCGGTCAATAGATGCCCTGTTCACTACAACAGCATCCTGCATATTGTAGCCGTGATGGGTGATAACTGCAATAACAACATTCTGGCCTGTTGGGTGGGTAAGCAGGTTCATTGCCTCTGTTGAGAAGGACTCGACTATCGGCGATTGCGGATAAATAAGCAAGTCGGACTTGGTGTCGCTGCGCATTCCAAAATTTGACGAGAAAAGGCCGATGGCCTGCTTTGCCATCTTTGCACCGTAATTCACGCGGTCTCCCCTGTTGTGTTCCGGGAAAGGAATTGTGCTTGCAGACAATCCAAGCACTGCAAAAGGGGAAATCTCAAGATGCGTATACTTCGGCCCGAGCATGCTTTCATCCACGGCAACCAGCGCATTTTCCTCCTCTTCCGCATCAATGTATTCTATTATTCCGGACTTCAGCAAATCATTCCATGCAAGTTCGCCTGTTTTTATTTTGCCGATGTGTTCAGCCTTCAGCCTTGGCACCCCGTTGTCCAAAATTATGAGAGGCCTTCTTACCCTTCCCGCGTCAGTATTGACGTTTATCTCGTTCAGGTGGGGATAGAAGACAACGTTGATATCTGTGTTCTGAAGCCCGTTTCTTCTTTTGTTCTTTATGTCAGAAATAAATTTATCCGGATTCTCGCAGGTTCCGTAGAACGCGCCGTCAACATAAACCGCTGTTGTAAATTTGCCTGACGTGTCAAGCTTTAATCCCGCGACAAATTTTGCCTTCTCCGATTCTGGAACGCCGTAAGATATTTGCGCAAGCGAAGCAAGCGTCTTTCTCAATCCGATTGTAGGGCCTTCCGGCGTTTCCGCCGGGCACAATCTTCCGAATTGCGTTGGGTGAAGTTCCCTTGCCTCGAAGTGCTCGTGCGTTGAAGTCAGCGGGGAGATAACGTTTCGCAAATGGGAAATGGATGATATAATATTTTCCCTGTCAAGCCTCTGCGACACTCCAGTCCTGCCTCCGACCCACGCGCCCGTTGCCATTGCGGAAGTGAGCTGGTTTGTCACGACATTTGACTCTACCATCGTTTGAACGGAAGGAAGCTTGCCGCGCTTCGCAAGCTTCTGGTAATTGTAACTAACCCTTGCAATCAATCCCCATTTTCCGATTACTATTGACCTGAAAAGCAATTCAAGAAGGTCTCCGGACATTCTCACCCTTTTGTTTCCATAATGGTCCAGGTCATCCTCCGGTATTTTGTTAAGCGCAAGAAGAATCAGCTTCTGCAGAATTTTCGCAAAATAGCGCGCCTTTTCCGCGCGGTTCTTGGTATCCTGCCCGAAATGGGGGAAGAAATATTTGTTTACAACCTGGTCAACCCTGTCCTTCACGTATTCCTTCTGCATCACTTTCATGTGCTTGCCGATATATTCGACCGCGTCCTTGCCTGTGGCAACATCAACCGCGTAAAGGTTTGCGTAAACCTCGTTTGCAACAGCCTCTTTCAGTTCTTCAGGCAATCCCGCGGTTATCGCGTCCGTTATTTCCTTGTCCGTTTCAATGCCCAGGACTTTCAGCAGGACAAGCGGAGGAAGCTTTTTTATGTTTGCAAAGCTTATGAAAATCGAGCCGTCGTTTTTCCTTTCTATCACGTGCTGCTGCACAAATCCGTTTCTTTCGGAATTCACGCGAATGGAAGACGAGTCATCCTTCTTTTCAAGAATCATTTTATTGTGCGCTATCTCCTCAATCAGCACAAGCACGCGCTCGTTTCCGTTGACTATGAAGTATCCCCCCAAGTCGTCGGGATCTTCGCCCGCAGCCTCTATCTCCTCCGCGGACATTTTTGAAAGCGGGCAGAATTTTGACTTGACCATTATCGGAAGCTCGCCGATCTGGACTTCCACAACATTGTATTCCCTTTTGTTGACGACAGGCGTCATCTCGACAAAAACCGGCGCAGAATAAGTCATGTCGCGAAGCCTTGCCTCCAGCGGAAGAATTTTTCTTATCGAACCGTCCGCCTCCTTTAGCGAAGGCTCGCCCACCCTTAACTTTCCAAGTCTTATTACGAGCTCGCCGACCTCGGGCACTTCGGGCTTTATCTGTTTTATCTCGTCAATTATATTCTGGAGCCTGTTGTCAGCGAAATCATTAAAGCTGTCTATCTGAAACCTGACAAAGCCTACATCTTTTGCAAACGACTGCAACAAGGGTTTGAAATCCATATTTGAAACCTCTTTCCGATTGAAGGCGACAAGTCGCCTTCCAGCTGTTTTTCCTCCCTTTACAAGGGTTTGGATATAATTTATCCAATAGCCTTTTCGGAAGGATAGGTTGTTAAAGTTTTAGCTGTAAGATTTTTCATTTCTCTCCATTTTTCCGTTGCGCTTTTTTTCAAGCGCGAGCCATCTATCATGCGAATATTCAAAAAATATTTCATGCAACAACATGCCTGTAATACATGCTTGTGCCGGCAGAAATGCTCTTCCTTTTTATTTCCAGAACATCGCCTGCTTTCAAATTCATTTGTTTGGCAACAGGGTCCGTGTCAAGAACCTTTGGCAGCTGCTTGATGGTGATGTCAAACTTTTCCAAAAGCTTTTGTTTCTCTCCTTCCGGGAGAACTCTGTGTTCAGGCGCCAACTCGTGCTTTAGAACATCTATTTCTTTTTCTTTCGCAGCCAATTCATCACCAAGAAGTACTTTATTAAAAAGCACAGCAATTATAAGTAGAATGTTATTGATTTTTATATCTATTTAAGCTTTACGGTTATTGTCGTACAGAAGATGCATCAATTTTAAATACCGGTTGCTCCAATTATTAGGGTTGCAATGCAGACAAACCTCAACCTATTTCTTCTTGCCGCTCTTTCTAAGATATATTGCAGCCGCGGCAACCAGCGCGACTATTACAGCCAATATAGCAATATAAAAAGTCATGTCTGTCTGCGGCTCTGAAACCTTCGTCTGCGCTGGCGCCTGCGGAACTTCCGGCTGTGCGGGAGCCTGTGCCTTCGGTTCGCTGCTGACTGCAAATAATGATAGTCCTGGGCTTTCCGCCTCATATTCAATTTCATTCGCTGTCTCGCCAACTTTTGTTGTCGGCAGCTTATTCCATTCGGTTGTGTATCTGTTCAATACAACGCTGTCCGCGGAAACATTGTTTTCTTCCAGCCATTTTTTGTCAACAACAAACCTGATTTTTATCTTGCTTATGTCCTCGCTCTTTATGTTTGTCTTGTTGATTTCCATATATTTGTATACCTTTCCGCTGATTTCTTTTGTGACCGAGGCAGGCTGTCCGGGAAGCTTGGATATTTCGATATTTATGGAATTTACATTATTATTGACGCTGATTGTTATCTGCCTTATTCCATGCTCGCCTTTTGTTATATTGATTGTTTTTGATGCGCCTTCCTTCATAGACGGTATTATTATTTTGCTCTGGTCATTGCTGGGGGAGCCTACATAAGTGGATGGGGGACCACCGCCCACGCTCACTGTAAATGTCACAGATTGTGTTGTTGAATATCCTACACCATCCGTGCAGGTAACAGTAATTGTGCGGGAGCCGTCATTTACATTGAGAGTTGTTGAAACGCTGCTTCCCGCAGTTGTTGCAGATGCGCTATCCAGCCTGTAGCTACAGCTGGAAATTCCTGAAACCGCATCCGAAGCCGTATAGGCAAGAGTAATGGAAGATGAGCCGTAAGCTGTTGCAGTAGGCGAAGTTATTGTTATGGAAGGGGCGACAGTATCAATATAAAAAAGCCTTGTCGCATTTCCCGCGTTTCCTGCGAAATCAACATAACCAAGATTTATGTTAACTGCCCCGTCCGCCACATATGTATTGTTTCTTACCGTGAATCCAGTGTTGTTTGTTCCGCTGAATGACCAGATCGTAAAGTCTGTACTGTTATCGGAGATGTTTACGTTTCTCATTCCCAGATTGTCATAGACTGTCCCGTTTATCCAGACGAATCCGTCCGCGCCTATTGTC
>JAVHRC010000070.1:0-4258 GCA_036171435.1 Candidatus Aenigmatarchaeota archaeon | reverse complement strand
TTTTTAATTAAGCCGATATATAAACTTTTTAATTAAGCCGATATATAAACTTTTTTTGAAAAATTATAAAGCAACAATAACCGAAAGCGCAATTCCCGTCAGCATCGGAATCGTCAGGTTGTCGTCGATTTTCAGCGGCAGCGACTCGACAAGCATTCCCACAAGGGCGGCAGGGAACGCGAGCGTCGAGCTGATAAGAAAACAGCCGGCAAAAGCGGCTGCAAAGCCCGCCAAAGTTCCCTCCCATGTCTTTTTGCGGTTGTAAAATATCCTGCATTTCCCGAAAATCCCGACAGCCGTTGAAAACGAGTCGCCAAGCGCAAGCACAGTTATGGAAAGCAGCGCAACCGGTTGCGAAAACAGAAAAAGCGAGACCGCGGAGGCAATGTAGAAGTAAAACGCACCGCGGTAATTTCCGCCGCTACGCTCGAATTTCTCAAAGACGGTATGAATGGAACCTAATGCGGAATGAATTTGTATTGGAACGCTTTTTCGGCCGTTTCTGCTTGTGGTTTTTTCATGCACGAAAATCCTACGAATTTTCGGCATGCCAAAAACTGAAAGTTTTTGTGCATTCCCATATTGCCTGTGTTCAGCCAGAATGAAAATAATGAAAGCGAAAATCAGGCTTGCCGCGCCGATAGAAAAATTTCCGAACGCCAGCGCCAGCGGCACCAATATAATTCCCAATGCGTGCGCAAGCTGGCGGCGCAGCTCTTTTCTTATCTTCTTCTTCATAATTATAGGTATCATAATGCCGAATATAAGCATTTGCCGAAAACACATGGCAAGCTTTATATCTTAATTCAGAAAATATAGATTTTCAAATTCTTGGGTAATATAAAGAATTTTCTTGATGATATCATCATGCGCCGCATTTGCAAAAATAAAAATGTATGTTCTACTTGTTCGTTTCATTGTCTTTCCTTCTATTTTTCAGCCCCAACATTCAGCTTCATAATCTTATTTCTCTCTTGTGAAAGACTTTCTCTTCCTGTGCCTGTTTTTTCTATTCTTCATCATATCCAGAGATGCTTTAGCGAGATAGCCATAACCTTTCTTCAGAAAGTTTTCAAGCCTTTTGTAATCGTCCTTGTTCACATCGTTTTTCATCCGTTCAAGCCTGTTCTTCTGGAGCTTTAAAATATAATCCTTCTCCTTCCGCTGTTCCATGTCGTGCCCTTTTTCCGCGGCTTTCTTTTTTGAAACGCTCTTAAGCCCGAGTCTGAACAATAAGAAATCAATCTTCAGTTTCATTATTTCAGCCTTCTGCTCCGAGAGCTTCTGCTTCGCAAGCATTTTCTCCTCGGCATGCTTCTGCTCAAGCTCCCTTTGTTTTGCAAGCTTCTCTTTGGATTCCCGAATAAGCGCGCGTTCCTCATTGATTTTCTCGGTTTCTCTTTTTTGCAGCGCGACTGCAAGCCGCTTTTCGCTGTCCTTTATCTTTTGCTCAATCGATTCCCTCTCTTTTCTCATCCCTTCGGCTTTTTTTTGCAATGATTTTTTCAGTTCGGAATATTCATCCTCTTTTTTCCTTATCAGCATATCCCGCTCCTTTTGTAATTCAGCTTGCCGCTGTTTTGCAGTCTCCTTCTCCCCGCTAAGCCGCGTTTCGATCCGCTTTCGCGCTTCATATTCTTCCTTCTTCGCCAACTCCTTGCGATGCTCAAGAAGTTTTTTCAGCCTTTCTTTATTGCGCTTTTTCTCCGCATTCTTTTCGGCCATTTTCCTTTTTTCCTCTTCCAAAAGTTTTTTCTCCCTTTCCTTTTGTTCTGCAATCATGTTTTCCCTTCTTTCCTGCCCGCGCATTTTCTCCCGCTTCAGCCTTTCCTTTTCCATCCTATCCTTCTCCCTGATGGATTCTATCCGCCTCTTTTCCTCTTCGGTATGAACGAGCCCGAGGCTGTGCATTGCATTAAATGAACCGCGCCCTATTTTCCTTGCAATTTTTTCAGCCTTCGCCTCTGTCTTTTTTATGAAGCGCTCCCTCTGCTGCCTTCTCAGTTTCTCCTGCCTTTTTGCCTCCGCGGAACGCTCTTTTTCCGTCCTTTCCTTTTCCATTCTTTCCTTCTCCTTCGTCCGCGCAAGTTCCTCTCTCTTTTCCTCCTCTATTTTTGCAAGCTCGGCGCGCCGGCTTTCCATTTTTTCCCTTTCCAGCCGTTCCAGTCTTTCCCTTTCTTTTTTCTCGCGCTCCGCCAATAATTTGGCATTTCTCTTTTCCTCCTGCCTTCTTATTTTCTCCGCTTTTGCAAAATGCCTCTGCATGCTTTCGTATTTTGCATTTATTCCTGCCTCCTTTTCAGCCAGCATGGATTTGATTTGCAGCCTCTTCTCTTCCATCTCCTTCAGCCGGTTACTGTAATTCTTTGTCAGGGGCTCAACGGCTTTTTTCTCTTCTTCCCTTCTTCTTGCTTCCTCCGCCTGCATTCGCTGCAAACCGCTTTTCAGTTCATTTATTATCCTGTTGTGCTTCTCAATATCCTCCTGTTTTTTCTGCTTCTCAAGAATTTCCTCCTGCGCTTTCTGCCGCCCTATCTCCGCCTTGATGCTGTCTTCCCTTGCATGTTCATAACTCCTGTGCCTCTTTTCCGTAACCTCAAGCTGCTTTTTGCGCTCGCTCCACTCTTTTTCTTTCCGCTTTTCCAGCATCTCAAGCTCTTTTATTCTTCTTTGTACCCCCCTTCTTTCAGCCTCTTCCTCCCTTTTCCTTTCCAGCGCAATCCTTTTCCTATCAGCCTCTTCCGCCTTCCTTTTTCTCTCGCGCTCGGCTTCAAGCCTTCTTCTTTCCTCCTCCCTCCGCTGCGCAAGCTCAAACTCATGCTCCGCCTCCAGCCTTTCCCTTCTTTCCTCTTCGAGCTTCTCCTTTTTGGTTTTGACAATTCCAAGTTCATGCAAAAACCTGAAAGCCTCGTGCCTGATTTTCCTTTTTAGCGCTTCCATCTTTTTCCTTCTTAACTCCGCCGCCCCTCTTCTTTCCTCTATTTTCTTTTCTTCCAGTTCTTTCTTCTCCTCCTCCCTTCTTTTTTGCTCCAGCTCATGCTCTTTCCGCAGCCTTTCCTGTTCAGCGCGCTTCTGCAGCTCCAGCCTTTTCTTTTCCTCCTCCATTTGCTTTCCGATTTTTTCCTTTTCCTGTTTCCTCTCAATCTCAATTCTTTTCCGCTCTTCTTCCGCCCGCCTTCTTTCCATTTCCCTTTTCAATTCCGCCTTTTTCTTCTCCTCTTCTTTTTCTTTTCTCATTTTCTCCTGCTGTTCTCCAAAACCAATGCGCTCTTGCGCAGCTGCTCCCTCCTCTTCCGTTTTCTTTTGCACTCCTCCCAGTTCTTTCATGAATTTTGAGATTTTGCGGAACGCGGATTTTTTGGTTTTTGTTTCCATCCTCTTTATTTGTCCCGACATCGCGGCGTTCGCATCCCTGATTTTTTTGGCAATATCGGCTTTCCTTTCCCCATGCTTTTGCAGCTCCTCCGCCAGCTTTTTTCTGTATTCCTCATCAAGCTTCTTTTTCATTTCCTCCATTTCTTTTTTCCTTGAGAACGTTTCCTGCCTGTATGTTCCTATTTCTTTTTCAAACCCGTTTCTTGTTTCCCTGTTTTTCCGGCGCGTTGCCAGCAAGGTGAGCATTATTATCAGAAGCGCGGCCGCGGCGGCCAGCGCGGCGTTCCTGTACAAAACCGGCAAGCTTGCGGAAGCTCCGTTGCCTTTTGAAACAACATCAAAAAAGTAGCTGCTCGTGCCCGAAGATCTTCCGTAGCGCGCGAGAACGCCGAAAACATACTGCCCTTCTTTCATGTCCGCAGGAATATGCAAAGTCTTGAAGAACGAGGCTTGCGTCGCGACTGTCATGCTCTCGGTTTCCGTCATTATTGCGTTGCCATCCGAATCCTTCAGGGAATACTCAAGAGTGACGCTGCTCATTTCCCTGTCCTTCAGGTTGAAGAGCCTGACCTCAATCGTATTGTCTGAGCCGGGCTGCACAACCCTGTTTTGCGGAAGAGCGTTTATGTTTGTATCAAACAGCACATCTTTTGTTTCAATCTCGATTATGACGGGAACGTCGATAATCTTTTCTCCGGATTTTACAGAAATCTTGCCGACATAAATTCCGGGCTCGTTCCTCCCCGAGGATATTTCAACGACAGCCGTCTTTGACTGCCCAGCATTGAGAAAAAATCTGCTTTCCGAAACCTTCGGTTGTCGGACAAGCCCCTCAGGGCTTTCCGAAACCTTCGGTTGTCGGACAAGCCCCTCAGGGCTTTCC
>JAVHRC010000069.1:0-13778 GCA_036171435.1 Candidatus Aenigmatarchaeota archaeon | reverse complement strand
GGGCATAGCCACGCAGCTCCTTGAAGAATCGAGGAAATACGGGGTACGCAGGATTGTAGCACCCGTATCGCCTGAAGTTGCGGGGATAGCGCACAGGTTCATGGTCAAGATTGCGTTCATGGAAGGCA
Organism: Candidatus Aenigmatarchaeota archaeon; assembly: GCA_036171435.1. Taxonomy (GTDB): domain Archaea; phylum Aenigmatarchaeota; class Aenigmatarchaeia; order Aenigmatarchaeales; family DAIDAN01; genus DAIDAN01. The sequence continues at coordinate 13,650 of JAVHRC010000069.1, read as the reverse complement.
AGCCCGTACCGCCTGATGTTCTGAGGGAATATCCCGACCTCATGACGAAAGTGGAGAAGCAGCGGTGGAGATACAAATGAGCGAATTAACGGCACAACAAATCATAGAACTTCATGATAATATTATAGAACAGACGGGAGGTACAAAAGGGGTTCTTAGTATAGGAACCATCGACCATCTAATATATCGGTTAAGCAGGGAAAAAGACGCATTCAGGAAGGCATCAATAGCATTAGAAAAAATAATAACAACTCATCCGTTCTTTGATGGTAACAAAAGGACGGGTTTCCAGGTAGCAGATTTAATTCTCGGAGATAATGGGTATTATATCGCTGCCAGCAAGCAAGAAATTTTACAAGCTCTACTTAAAATAGCCAAGTATCAATGCAATATTAAAAAAATAGAGGAATGGATTAAAAGAAAAGCAGAAAAATCACATTTTGGCTAAATCTCTCATCAACTCATGATTGCGCCGCATACTTTCTTCAAAATTTCTTCTTTGTGTCTCAGTCAGTGAACTGACCTTCCTTTCCTTTTTTTCTGGTTGCTGTATCATATATATTAACAACACACCAAACTATTTTAAAGTTACCATGGTTGAGCCTCTTCTACCATGGTAATATCTCGATAATCTTATTTCCCTCGAAAATTACCCCTTCGGCAACTGCAGCCTCGGCTAATCTACAGAATACCTCTAATTTTACCGGGTCTCTTGGCTTTCTGCGTATGCCGCCTGTTCTGGTTATCACGATTTTAATATATACTCATATCGGTATAAATATTTATCCACTTTTTAGTGGAAAAGATAATATAATTAGTGAGGAATAGTATATAATACGTGGAGAAGGAATATTTGATGGCGATATAATGAACAAATACGTGAAAGGCGTTCTGGTCGCAGGAACGGCGGGGGTAGTGGTATATTTTACTTTAGATTACATCCACAGGGTTGGCACAAGACAGAACGCGATAAACATGTGTAATTCTCTACCGCAACCGAAACTGAATATTGGGGCAGCAGGAAAGAATCAACCAATAATGAAAACAGCAGTTCTGAACGAGGGAAGAAAATGTGATATAAGTTCAGATTGTTCAAAAGGTATAGAATTTTGTGACCTTCAACAACCCCTTCCATATCCTTCCAAACAGTTTGAATGCGTATTTTGCTCTCATGTACTCGAACATATTCCTTCATATTATGTACGATATGCCTTATCTGAAATGGAGAGAATTTCTAACAATCAAGTTATTATAGTCCTGCCACATCCATTATCACTGAATTTTTACATAGCATCGGGACATAAATCATTAATATGTAAAATAACCGAACCTTATTATGGATTATATGTGAAAAACAATTCCTTATTTGATAACACAGGTTATGATGATACTATCGCACTTGACCCGAATATGTTTAAGGTGTACCAATGACGAAAGCGGAAAAACAGCGATGGCGCAGGGTGTGATACTTTAATTCATCTTATGCAATATGGTGTTTCACATCCTATATATTTTACGTCGCATGTCGCCTGTGATGTTCGTCCATACATGCATATTCAGCTACAATCGATATGTTTTTTCGTCTTTTTTGGCGATTTTGATAACGTTAATAGATTTGTTATCCCAATGAACTCTATAAACTATTCTATATCTTGATATCCTTAAGCGGTATATATCCTCTGTACCCTCAACCCTCTTAATATCATATTCTTTTACAGGAACAGGGGAATTTCTAAGATATAAAATTGCTTCACTTATCTTTTGCACTATCGACTTATCGAGATTTTTAAGAGCCTTTTTAGCCGCATTGCCTATGAATATTTCAAACATTCAATTCAGCCAGAGCATCCTTAAATCTGGTCCTCTCGCCACTCTGCATCGTTGCATCTATTTCAAGAATCTCTTTAAGCTCTTTATCGCTTACCTTTTCTTCGGGAATAAGGGCACTTCTGATTAATTCTACTTCATGCTTAAGTGTTTTTATCTCGTTGTAGATAGTCTCTAAAGAAACCTGCTGCATTGTAAGATACTGTATTTTAACATCTTGACTTAAGCTTAACCTTATATGATAGCAATATATTATTACATTTGAATGATATGAAAACCTCGAAGCAGAATGGCGGGTAACATGGAAACCGGCGAGTTGTTATTGAGAGTGGCAGCAGGAGTTATCAACGTTATCAAAGAGGACTTAACTAAAAGAAATGCCGATTATGCACAGCAGAAAAGGAGTGAGAATCTCAGGAAAGGGAGTATAGACGTGGAATACAAGATAATCAAGGATTAGAATTAAGTATATCAAGATTCTAATATTACTTTTATGAAACCGATAAAAATAATAGTCGAAAAGCACCCAGATGGATACGTAGCTTATCCAATCGGGTTAAAGGGGGTTGTGGTGGGAGAAGGTGATACTTACGACCAAGCATTAGCTGACGTAAATTTCAATCGAAATTATTATGAAAAATTGTTTATGCAAATATTAAAAAATAGAGGCATAATGTTATAAATTCGTATATCTTATAAATAGTGTAATGAATGATTACGATGATTATTTTATAAGAGAAAAATCAGGGGAGCACCCCATAGGCTATCCGCCGTCTGCTATAATCAGGAAAGCCCTCGAAAATCTTTACACCAGCATAGTCGGAGCCTTGGATTTAGGTGATTTCGATACCTTCCTGAAAGAGTCCGCAGACCTGACTTTTAGCGAAGCCAGGGACAAAATGCTCCGGGAGTACGGGACTCCCAAAGAACTATCCGAAGCACGGCTAAGAGCCAAGACAGCGGAAGCCGCATTGAAATTGGAGACGGCTGAACAAGAAACACGTGCAGAGCAGAGGACGCTTGAGCAGGAGTTCGCGGAATTGGATGAGGTCGCACGGGAAAGGCTTGGGGAGAACCTGGAGATGTCGCGAAGGAACGAGGGGCTTGAACGCGAGTTAAAGCGTTTGAGAGAAGAGCTTGCAAAAGCAAAAGCAGCCCCCCCGCCAGCCGCAGCACCGCCGGGAGTTCCTGCACCGCCCGTACCTGCTCCTGCTGCACCGCCGGCTGCCCACGGCAGCATGTACGAGGAGTACAAGAGACTTATCAGCCAGGTCGTCACGATAGCTGATATTAACGACCTCGCAAATGAAATATTTGAGATTTTAGAACGGAAAGAATTCGACAAACTCACCATGCAGGACATCGCAGAAATGCGTGATGAGCTTCGCAGGGCAGCAGAGTCCCGGGCTATCAAGCTTGCCGAAATGAGACTTCCGGGAGCAAGACCTAAAATAAGCAGGGTGCCGGTATCCGAAAGAGAGGAAGAATTGCCGCGCAGGAAAAGGGAAAGACGCGAAGTGCCCGCTTATCCTATCCCTTCAGGAAAGGTACAAGTAGTCCATGTATATACAAGACCGGACACGGAAATATTCACATCAATGGGTGAAGAATACATCAGGGATTTTGAACTGGAAAATACTATAAAAATAAACCGGCTATTAACATTTCCCGACCATTGGTACACACTTTCCCCCTGGGGAAAGAGAGAGGTATATGGATGGGATTTGGCAACGGCAATGCGAGAGGCAGTCCAACATTTACATAAATTCTCATGGGACTCTTTAATCCATGATTACGGAATCCCAGCAGAATATATAGATGCGTGGCGTGCATTGGGAACTGCCTCGCGATAAACGGATGAATGAAGAACAATATGTTACATCCTCTGTTTCAGCGACAGTGCCTCTTGAACACAGCTCTAAGATCATTTTCCCGAGCGCTTGCACCAAGGTTACATCCCTACATCCAGCGCAAGTGCCTCTTGAACAACTTCTAAAGATAACCATTTATCTGCGGATACTTCTGCGTTACATCCCTACATCCATCGGAAGTGCCTCTGGGACGATAATTAATATGGGGCGTTATGGCGCCCCTGACCACAGCCGAATAAGCGCCGTGGACGGGATTCGAACCCGTGCGATTCCGGCTGGGAATCACTGGTTTATCAGACCAGCACTTTTGGCCGCTCTGCCACCACGGCATAGCATGGAGTACATCTCAATACACCATAAAACTAACGATAGCTCATAGCTCAGAGAAGGTTTATGTAGTATGACAATAGAGTTATATAACATTCGGCTGGGAATCACCGGTCTTTGGATCGGCGCGTTGGGCGGCTCTGCCGTCCTCAGAGAGGGATGCACGGCTTTGGCTGTGTATCCCTTTTTGTTTTTACAGTACAAGTCACTCTGAGACATCATCCCGAAAATCAACAGTGCCAGCAATAAACTTCTATGCTTTGAGGAACTATTTGGGAATATGGGAAATATATTTATATTATTGAACCCAATAGTACCTTCGTCACGCAAGTGATGTTGTCTGCTGCTATATGCGTCAGATAACGCGTGCCCGTTACAGTGCGCATGTAGCCCCCGGGAAACCGGCGGGCTAACCTTACATATTCTGGAGAAAGAAAAATGGGAGAGGTAGTAAAATCCATAGGCATCAAGCTGGATACCACAGCGGGACAGGAAAATGAACTAAAAGAGCTTTTTGAAGCGTTCAGGCTGGGAATTAACTGGTCGCTGAAAGAGATAGAAAAGAGATATCAAATATTTTTACAGGATTATAAGGAGATACCCGGAGACCGGCAAACCGAGGGGAATTGTGCAAGCTGTAATAAGAACCAGAGGCTTGCTTATTATGATAAGGCTGGCAAACAGGTATGCCTGTCATGTGCAAGGCGGTGTTTCAGTGAATACACTGTGAGAAAAGAAATATACGGGGTGAGCGACCGGAAGGTAGAGCACGACCTTAAATCCGTAACCGAAATTCCGAATAAGACCCACTACGCAATGCTATTTAGCCAGGCGTATGCAATGTGGAACTCCTACAACTCATGGAGAAACAAGCGTATAAGAGAGAGAGAACTGCTGCAGAGCACTCTTGACAGCCTGGATGACGAGGGACGCACCTGCCTGGAAGCCGCAGAACTGGTGGAAAAGAATGCCGAATCGAGTAAGGGAAACAATATAAAATTGACGTGGAAGCAGGCAAAAGCACTGGCATTCAGGGCAGTATATTCGATCTATCCAGATAATATACATGAAAAAATAGCGCAGATGCACGATAAGTTGATGGAACTAAGGCGGCTTTCCCGTCCGATTAATTTCCCGGAGTTGAAGGAGTGCAGGACTGTGATGTTAAGCGCGAACTTCGTAGGGTGGAAAGAGGGAAAATTATACATAACCATGTTCCACAAGGGGGCGCAGGAGATTGAATATTTCGGCAAAAAATATCTTAACGAACCGCTCAAGAAGATAAAGAGAGACCGGGCAAATGAAACAGAAACTAAAAAAGAACCAAGCATCATACAGTTGATGGAGCGGGACAACGAAGCATACTGCAACCTCACGAAAAAAGGAGATTCATATTATCTCATGTACCCTCTTACGATTAAGGTCAAACAACCTCCTGATATCAATGAATGTGACACTTTTGTTTTTATGTCTTCCCCGACAAAAACTGCAATAATGGGATATGATAAGGACGGAACGTTACAATCCGTGAAATGGTTTGGCACGGGCAGGCTTGCATTTGCCAAGCGTCATTTCAAAGAAAAACGAGCGGAGATAGCAAGCAGAAAAGCACCTGATGAAAAAATGCGGAATATACGGCGCAGAAGAAAGAAAATCAGGAGCAGGGGCAGCCTGGAGGCGCGGGCGGTTTCGACATTTAATCACCAGCTTACCAGGAAAATGATAGATTATGTCATGGACCAATCGGATAACCCCAAGATATTGATATGGGATTTAGGAAACGGCATTACGCAGAATTTCGGAAGGACGCTGAATTACCTTAAGAATTTATGGCCTGCGGTCCAGCAGCAGGAATTTTTGAAGCATAAGGCAATGCAGATGAGCATACCCGTGGTTGAAATCAAATACAATAAATGCAATGACCTCATGTGCTCCGCATGCGAAGCCAGGCAAATGAACGGGAACGAGAAAAAGAAAAAGGCGATGAAAGTAATCACCCAGTTAATCAAGGGAGTTAAGAATTTCAAATGCCAGAAGTGCGAATACGAAGTAAATATGCTTATTAACCAGGCGAATAATATATCCGCTCATGCTCTTGTAAAGGAAAGAGATGTAACTCAAATCACAAATAGAATAGCACCTTGAGCGTTCTGTTGCAGAGCTTGATATGACAGATGTAGGGATGTAACATAAATTCACACGGAAAAAACATCCAACTCCGCCGCCACTTCAACTCTATCAACATCTATATCAGGGTCGATGACCTCCAATTCGAGTTTGGTGCTGTTGTTTAAAAATATGCCCTCTGGGAAATGGCATCTTTTCAGGCTGCCGTAAGATACTTTCGATAACGGATTACCCCCGCCTGCAATTATTGTTTTGATGTTAAACCGCGTATCAGGGCTTGGTTCCCTGCCGCTTTCGTCAAAGCACCTGAGTGTGAAGAAGTGCGGGGATTCCTGATGGTCTGCCTGGCTCTGCCCGCAGATGGATACAGCCTTCGATTCGGGGCAGCGCAGCTCCATAACCTTCCCCGCAGAACCCTTTTTAACTTTGAAGGTACTGATAAAATCCATATCTTTTTCGCGTATTTCTTTCCTTTCTTCATGTACCCAGCCGCGCTTCATTCCTTCGAGAAAGGTTCCGTACCCGGTTTTAGAAGGCACGGGCTGCTGAGCGGGTGTTGTTCCTCTTTCTATTGTTTCGCAAGTAACCATAACTCCCCATTCCTAATAATGATGATGGTTACATTTAAAAGGATATAAATCTTTTGATTTATTCCTAGGAGCTAACTTTTTTTGGTTTAATATCCACAGGCAGTATCACTATTTGCTTTTTACCTGCGCTCCACCTGATGAGGGCATAGTCCCCGCATGTCATTTCCAGGTCATTAAAAGCTTCTTTTGGTATTGTTACCCTGTTCTTGTCCATTATCCTGACGACTTTTTCTTGCGTTTCTGGCATTACTTTTATTATGTGCTTTTTAGCTTAATAAGTTTGTGGGAAGGGGGGGAAATGGGAAAAGTATTTTAAGTTAGAAGATAAATTGATTTTAAAATTATGCCCCTGAACGATAAGAAATAGGAGGCTTAAGGAAAAACGTGGGTTGTGTGAACAGGAATTTCGGGTATGACGATGAGGTAGCGATGTACACCAAAGAAGAACACAAAAAAAGAATTAATGAACTCTATCCTGTAGCGCGGGACTGGATGGCTAATAAAACGCCTGATGATGGGTTGGAGCTTGTTGCAAAGATGGAACCTGTTGATGCGTATATTCTGGGGCGTATTATCGGGGGTACGCTGCAGGCTAATGCTGATATGAAAGAATTCAAGCGGGCTGTTTCAGCGGTTGGTCAAATAATGGAGAGGAGAGAGATAAAAAATGGCAAATTCAGTCTTAACTGAACTGATAACCTTACTCAGGATACCGTGGATAAGATTCAGGAAATTATTCCACAGGCACAGTTACGATATACCGGGTGCGGAAGAGATTAAAGTGGGCTTGGTTGGAGGATACCACACTGCATTTATGGTTTTGAAATGCAAATGCGGGAATAAGATAGTTTTTCCCGATGATAACTTTAAACTTGCTATGAATGAAGGCAGCTATCCACCCAAACTTATTATTCCTGTCTCCCGTCCCACTCTTTATGCTATGCAGGAGGTTTAAATGGACATATCTGATATAAAAAAGTTAACTGACGATGAGATAAATGCCCTGGCTGAAGATATCTACAGGGAGAGAGTGTTTACGTCAAATCATATAAGACAGGGAGACTTGGGGATGTTACCTTCGATATTCATGCCTCTTGTATTTGCTGACAAGAAGCTGAGCGAAGAGCTGCGGAAAGCTGCTCCGGGTATGATATACGAACATCTTAGCGAAGCAGGTCATTTATCTGTTAACGGTTATCCAATTTTTGTTTCTTTTCATATTGTCAGCCAGGAGGATGAAAAAAAAGTATGGGAGAAGTTCGAGCGGATTAAAAAATCCGTCGGTGAGGCACTAAAACATGAAAACACTGACGAAGGATGAAGATAATGCAGCGTAGTGAAAATTCCAGCATTGAAGGTCATGAATTAAAAGAAATCCCTCTGAAAGACTGGCTTGCCGAGGGCGAAAGGCTGTTCGGTGCTGATAAGAAGCAATGGAAATGGAAATGCCGCAACTGCGGGCATGTACAGTCGATAGCTGATTTTCTTGAACTAAAAAAACTTGGAATTATCAAAGCAGAAACGGACGTAGGCACACTTGTATATTATTCGTGCATCGGCAGATTCGATACCAGGATACCTGAAAAGAACGTGGGGACAATCTTCAATAAGAAAAGTCCCTGCAATTACACGAACGGCGGGCTGTTCTGCTTCGCGAATACTTTTGTGATCAATGAATCCGGGGAACGGATTCCGGTATTTGATTTTGCGCGGGAGAAAGAAGATGGAAGATGAAATAGCGGTAGTCACAGTGAGAGTTATCGATCATGCAAATCCTCTTCCCGGAACATGGACAATACCCTGTGATGACTGCGGGGAATTAACATGGATCTCGGATACGTGGAAAAATAAGAAAATAAATCGAGTCGTTTGCAAACATTGCTTTTTAACGAAATATATGTATAAGGACCATATTCCCTGTGTTACAGAGGAAATTATTAAAAAGGTGCTGGAAGTGTTAAGAGGCAGGGGTATGGATGTGACAAGAGAAGAAATAATAAAAAATATTGAGGCTAAATTTGGGAAGGGGATGAGAATAATATGAAAGCCTGGAAGTTCTATCTAATAATTGCAGTGGTTTTACTCTGTTTGGAAATCGGAGTGGCTTACAAAGCGCAAACATTAGTAACACTTATCCCTTTAGGGTTAGGTAGCCTTATCTTTTTCATAATGTTTATTGTTGTAAAACTGGAGTATCCGTGTTATTATAGTCCTTTTGCGTCAAGACCTCTCCCAGATAAGGAGAAGATTAGAAAAGAAATAGATAGGGCGAAATTAGAATTATCGTTATCTAACAATGAACTTGAAAAAGCCGCTTTACGTGATATGATAGTCATGAGAGAAAAATATCTTAGGTGATTGAAGGATGATAACGAAGAAACAAATAGCACTGTTTTTCAGATCAATCGCCGGGTTCTTTGCACGGCTGGTATCCCCTATGTACAGCGCGTGCGGAAGGTGCGGGATGCCTTTGAACGTGACGAAGCACCATTCTACGGATGTAAACGAGTCGGGCGGGATGTTTCCGCTCTGCGAGAAGTGCTGGAATGACCTGACACCACAGGACAGGCTGCCCTATTATAAGAAACTGTATGATTCTTGGGTAATGACAATGCCATTATACCTGCCTGACGGATCACAACCCAAAGTAAATATGACATGGGAAGAAATCGAAGCTGCCGTGCTTGCGGGGAAGTAATTATGCTGGTCTGGAGAGGAAAAATTATTAAAAAGATGGATACGAAATGCCCGCATGGAGATTTCTTATGCGAGTTCGGCTGTGATGCTGTTAATCCGTTTAAAATTGTGGTGTGCGGGCAACTGTTCACAGAAAGAAAAGAGAATGAAGTGGCGATCCCGATGGAGTTTAAATCTGGTGACAGGGTGTATAACCCTGCAACAGAGAATACTCCGCTTAGCCATTTTCCAAATAAAGGGATTATTAAGAGATTATCAGGAGGTTGAAATGGGCGAAGTCAAGGATATAATCGAGGCTAAGCAAATAACCGAGAACCATCTCCAAGAGCAAGGAAAAGTAGTATTCGGATATGAGATAAGGTCGATATTCAAAAAAGGTCTGGCATGGTTTGTGGAAATCGAAAGTAAAGTGTTCAACGGGATTGTGGTCATCAAATCCGCTACCGGCGAGGTAGCGTCGGTAACCAGCCTCCGTTGATAATCTGCGAAAAATGTTTCTTAAACGAGGACGCGAAGCAAAAGATTATTGAGGAAGTAGAAAAGCTGAAACGGGAACTGGTGAAACCGAGGTAAAAATGGAAAGGGACACGAAGATTAAAATTGCTGTTGTGAACGATACCCTGTCGGTTGATGAGATGAAAAAGTTGTTGCAGTGCACAAGGGAGATTGAGCGGAATAAACAGGGAAGAATTATCAGTGTTTTCCTTCCTGCTGCTGTTATATTAGCCCCGGAACATGGTGCACCTCCGTATATATCTGACATTACCATTACCGCCGGGGATACTTTATCTGTTGATGAGCTTAAGAAAATAGTGCAGTGCATCCGGGAGATCGAGCAGAATAAACCTGTGAGACATATCAATGTTTTAATGGATACACCTGAGAAAACAGTTAAGGAAATGGAAGAGGTAACGGATTCTGTCAAACCCGGGTTTCCTTTTAAAACTGTAATAGAGTTCAAGAAAGATGCAGGGACGTAAATATGGCAACCGAGACGTTATATCCGATTCACATACCTTTTCATGAGCAGGAGATAATAAAAAGTATTCTTTTTGACAGAAAGGATAGAATGCCTTCTCTCTGGAAACAATTTACTGATAAAAATAATAAAATGTACATTACTTCTTTTGAAAATGGGTTTATGATTGGAGCGTTAGCCAGCAAAAGAAATACTGTGCCTGAGTGCTGGAAACAATTAATTGATATTATGAATTAAATTAAAAAGGATGCCGGCGTAGAAGTAACGGATTTGGGAAATAACATGGTTCAATTAAAAGATAAGTCTGGATTTACAATAGTTCGACAAAAATATGATTGGGAGACACAATGACCAATATTGAAAAGCTCATTGAAAACACAAAACTTGCGCTGGCTGAGATGCTGGACAGGGTGCTTTATGAGCCTGTAAAAGATGACCTGATTCGGCTCAACCTCCGCTCAGACGATCATTCTCTAATCGAGTGTTCCGAGGTCTTCAAAGCAGATATGAGAACGGCGCTGGATGAACTTAAGGTGGAGCTGGTTCGTGGCGAATTGGAGAAAGAGGCGCCGACAACGAACAAATACAAAGTTGTACCTGTCGCGCTCTTAGACGATATCATCGAACTACAAGAAGGTGACATACCGGTATATTATCGAAGCCACACTTCAAATATCAGCGGGATGCATCATGTGATAGTTGTTGTGCTGAGACCGGTTGCGGAGGGGAAATAATGGCAGCTCCTGTTTTCTGGATGCACGAGACCACAGGGAAGATGAAAAGAATAGTTCATAAATTTCTCAACAAGGCACCTTTAAATGCAGAAGAGCTTGGGGTTATGCGATGGTATGTTCACCAGTTTGTTGATGCGCTGCCTTCAAAGCCTGATGATTATAAAAACATCCTGAACATGAGCCAGCAGGAATTGAACGCCTACTGTTTCAACGTCCTTTTGGACTGGGGGATTGATCCGTTTTGAGGAGGTTATAACATGGAAAATGAAGATAGCATAATGGTAAGCAAAGCCAGAATCGACAGATTAATGAACGCTGCCCAGCTTGACCTGGCAGATCTTCTGGACAGTGAACTCTACCAACCCGTCAAGCAGGAACTGAAGCAGTATCACATTACCCATTCGCTTGGGATAAAGAAGGAGCTGTTCAAGCGAAAGATGGAGCGGGTACTTGAAGAACTTGGGAAAGAAATTATGAAGGGAAGTGAATGATATGTGCGATACGAAAGGGCACGATCACTGGTGCTCAGGATGCGGCAGAAACCTGAACAAGGAGCCGGAGGACAGCTATATAGAAATAGAGTGGTCCCAGAACGAATCGGGGCAGTTCGTACAGGACAAGAAGATGATCTGCAAGCAGTGCCTTGAAGAGATGCCGAACGTGAAGGAACTTAACGAGTTCTTTTCAAATCTTCAGTACCAGCCTTGGGGGCATGTGTTCTGCTCTTCATGCAAGAAAGACCTCACAAAAGAGCGAGAGGATCAGTTCAAGAAGCAAGGCTTATCATGTTACATCAAAAAATTGGTCAAGCCTGTTGAAGCGTTGAGGTCAGGAATAGATTACGAATGTCTTGAGTTCAAGGAACACAAGGATAAAAAGCATTTCATAAAAGTGGTGGTGCTCTGCCATGATTGCAAGAAAAAGAAATTTAATTTAGAGCACATAGAAGAACTGAAGAAGCTCGGCAGGAATCCACTTTTCAAACCAATCATAACATGCCCGAATACGGCGAAGTGCAAACAGTTCAAGAAAGGCGATGAGAACGTTAACTGCAAGCATATTGTGATAGGCAGGGACAGGGAAACCCTGAACATGGCGCTGCTGTGCGGGAGAAAGCATAAGGGTGCTTTACCCATGCCCTACGATGACGGGCTTGCGATAGTAAGACCGAGGAAAACGAAAGGGGGTGCAATGGTAAACCCTGTGAGCGTACCGCCGTTCATGAGTACAGCACCGAGTATACTGGGCAATGTCAAGGATTTTGAAAAAGTGTTCCTGCCTGTGATGAGGAAGATTTCCAAAGAATTCAACCTTAACGGCTCAAAAGAAAAGATTGAAGCCTTGGAGGCGAGGCTGACAGTTATAGAAAAGGAGCATGGGATAGAGCCGAAGGTTGAAGCGGTAAAGGAGGCTGTTCTTGAATAAATATACTCACGTAGAAACGAATCATTTCAGATTAACTTTTGCAGATAATCCTGAAGGGTTTAAGAACGAAGAACGGGATAAATGCTTAAAAGTAACCGTAAACGATCCGGAATTAGGTGAGTGTAATTTCAGGCTGTTTGGGTTTACTATGGTGAAGGATGCTGCGGGAGATGAGGTCATATATTACAAGATTAAGGACGAGGAAAGACTGGTTCTTTACAAACTGACTGAGCACCCGGATGCGAAGAAGATGCTTGCTGTACTGGAAACGGGCGCACAAATTTATGGCTTCGAGATCCGGAGCATAGATACCGATATCGCAGAAGTAATCAATGCAAACAAAAGCAAGGTGAAGGGAACGCTCAACGATAAGCCGGGAATCCACCCGAGAATGGAGAAATACTTTAAGGAGGGTAAATGAGAGCGGAGAGAAGTGAGATGCTGATGTTTAATGTATACACAGGCGAGCTAAGAACCATCGCGATGGGAGGGACGTACCCAGAAGGCTATCTTCCTGTATTCAACAACATACAGCCGAGGTACGGCATAGACGGCAACTATATCGGGTGTACCCTTGACGATTCAGGCGTAATTACAACACTAACCAGCTCTGATAAGCTCATCAAGGAGCTTCGCAAGGGCATGAAAAGATGGGTACTCATAGGACTGGCAGCTGTATTACTGCTGATAATAACCGCATTGCAGATTTATTATAACTTCGGGATTGGTACTGTATCGAGGGTTTTGGCTGTGGTGCAATTTGCTATATTGGTTACTGCAATTGTATTTTTCGTAAAAACGAAGCGGTTATTATCGTCACTGCCATAGTAGTCTTTACGCACCCAAAAGTATAGATGTTTATCTGTGCTTGTGTGTGTCTGTGTATATTATGACACGAAATGAAGAATCTAAACCCAAATGCCCAAAATGTGGGCGACAACAGTTAAGATTCAGAGTCGATAAAACCTTTGTCTGCATCAAATGCGGATATGATTCTAAGGGGGATAAATGAGCGAACTATACATGACGACTTAATTAATTGCGCATAAACTCCGAAGAATATTATTTGGTGA
>JAVHRC010000068.1:11007-13854 GCA_036171435.1 Candidatus Aenigmatarchaeota archaeon | reverse complement strand
TATAATGCAACCGGCGGAAAAGATATTATAAGGCTAAAGGTTGTAAAATAAAGAATATTGTTTGCGGATAAACCTTTTTATTGAAGTCTTAATATAAATCATATATGACTTCTGAAACAAGAAAGGCGCAGGCGGCGCTTGAGTACATGATGATTATAGGAATAGCAATGCTCATACTTGTGCCAATCATTCTTTATTCATACCAGCAAAATGAGACAGCCATGCGCATCAACCAGGCAAAGCTCGCCGCAACCCAGATATCGGCGTCGGCAGGCAGCCTTTATGCGCAGGGTCCGGGCGCAAAAACAACATTGGATATTTTTCTCCCCGCAGGCTACAGCGCACAAAGCTATGCGTCTGGAAATATCGTTAACATAAAAGTTTATACTCCCGCAGGCTCCAATGATGTCATAGAAATTACAAGGGCAAACATGAGCGGCTCATTGCCGAGCGATTCCGGATACAGGCGCATTTTCATGACCATGCTCGATTCAGGATACGTGAATATTACCGTATGAGGCGATGAAATGAAAGCGCAGGCATCCATTGAATTTCTGATGCTGGTGATAGTAACCATGGTTTTCGTCATTGTTGTTTATGCGGCAAACCTGAACAAGATGGGCGAAGTTTCATCAACAGGCAGGCAGCAGGAACTGGAAATCGGCTGCGAAAGGTTGTCTTCCGCAATAGATGAAGCATATTATTTTGGGAACGGGTTTTCGCGCAACGCTTCCGTAGGCGGGAATTACACGATAAGAATATTCAACAGCACATTAATCTGCTATGATTCAGGCAAGAATTTTATCAGCACAATCGTTCCGCCCGATGTCAGGAATTCGACAGACAGCGCGCAATTTGAAATAAAAACCGGTTTTCAGAAAGAGCTTCAGATAGAAAACAAGGGATACATCGTGATAAGATGACAAAGAAAAAGGCGCAGGCCATTACAATTGATTTTATCATAGCTTTTATCATATTCCTCTCGCTGATTTCCTCTTTTATGTATTTGTGGGCGAATATATCATTCCAGCCACCGCAGATCCAGCAAAAAGGGTTTTCCGTCAGCGAGTACCTGCTGTCCCAGAAAATCGGGGAGGAGTCAATAATAGACTGCGCGAAACTCGCGGAAATAGCGTTTGAGGACTATGAATCATTGAAGAGCAATCTGAATGTCGGTCCTTATGATGTCTGGATAGAATTTAGCGGAATAGACGCAAGCCTTTGCCCCTCCATAAGAAGGAACTTGGACATAATGATCGTGCTTGACAGGTCGGGAAGCATGTCCGGCCAGAAGCTTGCGGATGCGAAAAATGCAGCAAAGAGTTTTGTGGACAAGCTTAACGGCACATATGACCAGTCCGGACTTGCATCTTTCTCAACAACAGCATTGCTTAATCAGCAGCTTCTGATTATGAGCAGCGCAAACAAGACAGCGCTTAAAAATAAGATTGACTCTTTGGACGCAAACGGGTATACGGATATCGGGGATGCAATAGCAATAGCATCAACAGAACTGATATCAACGCGCTCAAAGACAGGCGCGGCCAGAGTGCAGATACTGCTTTCGGATGGAAATCCCAACATGCCGTCGGGGATTGATGCAAACCAGTATTCAATTGACAAGGCAAAACAGGCATGCAAGAACAGCACAGCAATATACGCAATATCGCTCGGCAGCGACGCGAACAGGACGCTCATGCAAATAATGGCAAACATAACTTCAGGCAAGGAATATTATGCGCCTTCATCAAGCCAGCTGCAGGGAATATTTGACGAGATAGCAAGCGAAATAGCAGTCTCGCAGAATTATGGCAAGATTGCGCCGCCTAACGCAAAGGGCATAAGCTCCGTGGCAAGGATAGTCTCGCTCAACGGAAGAATTATGCGAATGACTGTAAGAATTTATGAGAAACCCGAAAACGAGGCGACAAGATGCGAATAAGAAAAGTCTTTATCAAGGGGGTGCCGCTGCCTGAATGCAGGCATAATAAAAAGGGGTTTGTATTCACGCTGGATGCGATGTTTGCGATTATAATAGCGTTTGTCGCATCTTTCGCCCTGATAACCATGTTCTCTGCAAATGTTGCGCGCGGGAATGTTGGACAGCTTGCTGTAATTGGAAATGACATTCTTTCCGTGCTATATTACAACAGCACTTTCAACAGCTACATCGGTGCGCAGGAAGCATATGTCAATGCCGATATTTCCGCCAAGCTATCAATGCTGCCGCAGAATTTTTGCGGAAATCTTTCCGTAACGGTGTATGATGCGGATAATTTTGACAATAAAAAGCAATACGGCGCTGCAACATGCAGCAGCAAAAACAATGACGTTTACAAATCAAAAAGACTTTTCACGGATTACAACAGGAAAAAATTCGGGACCGCAGAGGTGGAAATATGGCTGAGATAAAAAGCGTTTCAGGGCGCAGGAAAGGCATAATTTTCACGCTTGTCACATTCCTGATTTTTGCCGGGCTTTTTGCCATGGAAAACGTCCTAATATCCTCAAAACTGTCAGCTGCGGACGATGAGAATGCCGCAATATCGTCCCAGCGGGTGTTTCATTATTGGAAATCCGTGGACGGCAACATGTATGATTTAATCAATGTTTCCACCTCGCAAGACAGCAAAATCTTTGAGGTGAATGACTCGCTTCCGTCGCAGAGCGACATACAAAACCTGCTTGGCGAATATGGCAACTTTGTAAGCCAGCATTTTGCGGACAAGACCATTGACATACATTTTGAGGACACTTCCGGAAACAGGATTGAGCCGGAAACAATAAGCCCGAAAATCACGCTCTCGCCGATGAACATAACATACGGCTGGGACAGCTGGGGAAAGA
>JAVHRC010000068.1:0-10907 GCA_036171435.1 Candidatus Aenigmatarchaeota archaeon | reverse complement strand
TGGGCCGGCGGGGACCCGCAGAGCGTGCTGAAAATAGAGCTGCAAAATCTTAATATAACCGCAAACACAAAAATAAAATTAAACACAACAAGCTTTTACGCCAACTTTCCCGCGAAACTTTTCGTCGGGACGGATTTCGCAAGAAAGCTTGATTATGTATGATTTTATAATATGAAACGAGTTAAAACAGAACGGTTATCGAAACGATGCAAATCCGCAAAAAGCGTTTCCGTAATTGTTTTTCAATCCATAATGTAAGTGATTTTTATGGCAGACGAAAGCCTGAAAAAACTCCTGATAGAAACGCCTGTTGACAAGCTTGTCATCCTTGCAAAGCAGAAGCGCGGGATAACGGTTGCCGACGCTGCAAAACTTCTCGGCATAAGCGAGCAGCAGGTTGAGGAGTGGACAAGAATACTGGAGGAGCACGGCATGCTCAAGCTCGAGTTTCCCATGGTCGGGCCGCCGAAGATAGTTCCGGCGGCTTTCTCCGAGGCAAGGCTGACGAAAAAAGTGGAGGAGTTCAAGGAAAGAAAAACGCAGATAGAAATGCTTGCCGAAACCTATTTGGAAAAGTCAAAGGAATCCGAGAAACAGGTAAATATGAAGTTCGTTCCCGTGGAGGAGGAGCTTTATTCAAAGCTGAAGGATTTGGAGGGAAACATAAAATACCTGAACGTCCTGAAAAGCGTGGAAAGAAAAATGAAGGATGAGATTTCTGATTTTGAAAAGGAAAAGAATAAGATTCTGATGGAGAGCGGGAATGCGGAAAAAAAGACGTCGGACATAATGAAAAAAATCGACAGCGTGAAGGCGTCTTCGCAGGACCTGGCTTCGGATGTGGCTGACGCACTTTCCGAGATGAGGGAACATGAAAAAACAACAACAGTCCTTTCCGGCGAGCAGAAGAAAATAGAGGGCGAGATAACCGCGCTGAACAGGGAAATAAAAATAGTTTCCGCGATAGCGAGCAAGAAGCCTTATGATGATTTCGCGAAAAAGATATCAAAAATATTTCGCAAAAAACCGGAAGCAAAACGGAAAAAGCCAAAAAATGCGGTGAGCAGCGAGCTTATGGATATAAAGAAGAATATCAGGATAAATCCGGATAAGAAGAATGATTCGAAAAGGTAGTATTGATGGAAAAGCTGGCAAAATACATGATAACCGTTGACAATGTCTCGGCATCCGTGCTAATCACGAGAAGGCCGGAAGAGTATATGCCGCTTTATGAGATTTCATTTCCGAAAATATCGGAGGCAACTGAAGCGATGCTTGACTCGATAAGGGAAAGGCTGATTGAAAGCGTGAAAATAAAAATATCGGAGATTCTTGACCCGAAGGCGCTCGAGGACATGAAGAAAAGGTTTCTTGAGCAGGCAAGGATTTTCATATCAAAGCAGCTCCCGAAACTTTCGGATGAAGACAGGGATACCCTGTCCGGCTATCTTGTGCACGAGATGCTCGGATTGGGAAAGCTGGAAATACTTTTGAGCGACGATAATCTGGAAGAGATAGCAGTCAACAATTCCTCCGAGCCAGTTTTCGTTTATCATAAAAAATTCGGCTGGCTCAAGACAAACACGATGATACCTTCCGATGAGCAGATATACAACTATGCATCCATAATAGGAAGAAAAATCGGGAGGCAGATAACAAATTTGAATCCACTGATGGACGCGCATCTTTCCACGGGAGACAGGGTGAATGCGACGCTGTTTCCGATATCAACGAAAGGAAACACAATAACCATAAGAAAATTCTCGCGAGACCCCTGGACTATCGTGCATTTTATAGACCCTTCAGACAAAACGCTTAATCCGGAGATAGCCGCGCTTCTCTGGCTCTGCATCCAGTATGAGTTGAATATTCTTGTTGCCGGCGGAACCGCTTCAGGGAAAACAAGCATGCTGAACGCTTTGCTGCCATTCATACCTACGAACCACAGGATTATTTCCATTGAAGACACGCGGGAGCTGCAGCTTCCTGAATTCTTGCACTGGATTCCATTGAATACAAGGGAGCCGAATCCGGAAGGAAGGGGCGAGGTTTCAATGCTTGACCTTCTTGTCAATTCATTAAGAATGAGGCCGGACAGGGTTATAGTCGGCGAGATAAGGAGGCAGAAGGAGGCCGAGGTTCTTTTCGAGGCAATGCACACGGGACACAGCGTTTATGCTACGCTTCACGCGGACCGCGCAGAGCAGGTTGTACGCAGGCTGACAAATCCGCCTGTAGCAATACCAGAAGCAATGCTTGAGGCGCTTCATCTCGTGATTGTCCAGTTCAGGCACAGGAAACTCGGAATAAGGAGGACGTTCCAAGTCGCGGAAGTCATACCTTTGGAAGAGGAGGGCAAAACGAGAATAAGGCTTAACGTGCTTTACAAATGGAATCCGAAAAAAGACAAGATAGAAAAAACCGGCAGGAGCTCAAGACTGATAGAAGAGATAAGGCTGCACACTGGCATGACTGACAAGGAGATGAAAAACGATTTGCAGGAGAAGGAAAAAATCCTTAGATGGATGATAAAGAACAACATAAAAACCGTGAACACGGTCGGAAAGATAGTCGCCGATTATTACCATGACAGGGACGCTGTGATGAAAGTCATCAACGGAAAAAAATCGCCGGAGGAAATTCTCGGAAAAGCGTTGATGAAGGAAATTGAAGTCAGGGAATAAAATAAACACCATTTTATAAATAAGCATTAGTTGTAATTGAATTTTAATTAGTCATAGTAAGAGATTTCGCAACATATTACCTCATTTCGTGAGAAATCAAATGATTTAAAAGGAAAGATTCTTATTACTTATTATGTCAAAAATAAAAGAGAGCGAACAAAATATGCAAGATACAAAAACGAACAAACTTTTGAATATCTCATATATTAAAACCTGCAACTGCACAGGCAATAACATAAATTGCCTGACACCAAAAGAATGGCTGAAAAGTCAAATTGGAGTTTGGCAATTTTTTTATGAGAAAAGAGACATTAGGGACAAAGAGATTCATCCTGCTACATTTCCAATATCATTATCCAAGAAAGTCATAGAATTATTTACTCATAAAGGTGAATTAGTTTTAGACCCGTTTGTTGGTAGCGGAACAACACTTGTTGCTTCGCAGGATCTTGATAGAAATGCCGTAGGGTTCGACTTGCATAAAAAATATATAGATTTATGCAAAAAAAGATTATCAACAACTCGCCTGTTTAGTAAATCTAAACAGGTTGCGCTATTAGACGATGCTCGAAACATAAATTCTTACTTACCAAACGAATCTGTTAGCCTGATTTGGACATCGCCGCCGTATTCAAACCTGCTTAATCGTCCAAGAAAAAACAAATCCCGCAGAAATAGAAACAATGGGCAATTAGATAAAATTGAACAATATTCTCAAGACCCCAATGACCTTGGCACATTAGAGATAGAAGAATATACAAAAGCTATGGGAGATATTTTTGAAAAATTGCTGCCTTTACTTAAGCCAAAAGCGCATTGCGTAATAAATGTCCCTGATATGTGGTGGGAAAATAAGCGAATAACAATTCATATTTCTTTGGTTGAAGAACTTAGAAAGAGAGGATATGAATTGCGAAACATAATAATCTGGGATAGGACTAATATTGTAAACGGAATAGGCATTTTTGGCTGGCCGAGCAACTACATCACGATGGGAGTTACTTTTGAATATTTGCTAGATTTTTGGAAACCACCGAAGTAGGCGGAAATTATGACTCAAACATATACGAAAGAAAAGCTAATCGAAAAATTGAAAGAGATACGCGCTAAAGGCTGGATTGAAAATGCGCGTCCCGGAAATGTTGGCGGGGTAGGAAATACCGTTGAGGATATACTTGGAATTAAGGAAAATAATCTTCCCATTCCAAACGCCGCAGAATGGGAATTGAAATGTCAGAGAATCGGAAGTTCTTCATTAACCACCCTATTTCATATGGAACCATCACCGCGAGCTTTGAATATTGTTCCTAATATTTTGTTGCTGAAGTATAGTTGGAAACATGAAGAATCAGGTAAAAAATATTCTGCAAATGAAATGAGTTTCAGACAAACCATAAATTGTTTATCCAGAAGCGACAGAGGATTCAAGGTAGTCGTTGATAGGAATTCAAGAAAAGTGTTGATATCATTTGATTCAAAAGCAGTTGCAGAAAGGCATGAAGAATGGCTAAAAACTGTAAAACAAAGAATTGGCTTAAAAGAGTTGGAACCGCAACCATACTGGGGTTTTGATGACTTATTTCATAAAGCCGGAACAAAGTTGCTTAACTGTTTCTTTCTTCAAGCAAAGGTGAAAAAAGAAGGAGAAAAAGAATATTTTTGTTATGAAAAAATCCTTATGCTCAAAAAATTCAGTCTGGATAAATTCATTAGAGCTGTTGAAGAAGGCATAATTTTAGTGGATTTTGATGCCAGAACAGGACATAATCATGGAACAAAATTCAGAATGAAACAAGATAAACTACCTTCTCTTTATGACTTTGTTGAGGTAATCTAATCATTATTCATCCACAAAAAACCCCAATCGAAATTATTATAAGCCAGCTTCTTTCAATAATGAATATGCAAATCCCGTTTGTGCCGTTCAGGATGGAAAAAGCGATTGCCCTCAGCAGGAGCTTTCTTTTTTTCGGCGAGGTTCTGTCAAAAGCGAAGCCGTCGCTGAAGATGAACATGTACCAGGCTGGAATACCGCTAATGCCGAGGGAGTTTGTCGCGCTCGCGATGTTCACATCACTGTTTTATTTTGCGCTGTTTTTTTCCATGACTTTTGTGGTAGGCCTGGTTTTCAAGTCAATTGAATTTATTTTCCCGCTGTCCATCGGCCTGATTTTCTCGGTTTTTGTCTACACTTACATCATGAGCTATCCGAAGATGATTGCAACAAAGCACGTGCGCATGCTTGAAAAAGACCTGCTCGGCGCATTGCAGCACATGCTTATCGAGGTAAAATCCGGGGTGCCGCTTTTCAACGCGATAGTCGGGGTGAGCGAAGGATATGGAAAAATTTCGGACGAATTCAGGATTGTGGCAAAGGAAATAAACGCGGGCACGAACGAGTCGGAAGCGATAGACGAGGCTTCAAGAAGAAACCCCTCGGTGCATTTTCGCAGGGCTATCTGGCAGATTTCCAACACGCTCCGCAGCGGCAGCGACATCGCAGACACGCTCCAGTCGATAGTGGACAACCTTTCAAAGGAGCAGATAATCGCGGTGAGAAAATACGGGCAGGAGCTGAATCCTTTTACAATGATGTACATGCTTATCGCGGTTATTCTGCCAAGCCTTGGAATCACTTTCCTGATAATCTTCTCATCATTCTCCGGAGTCGTGATGCCGAAATTCACTTTTCCCATAATACTTTTGTCGCTGGCGCTGTTCCAGTTTTTTTACATGGGAATAATCAAGACGAAACGGCCGGTAATGAGCTCGTAACTTTCATGGTGAATCCAAATGATATACGAAAGAATCGCATACTTCCTTCCGAAATATTACAAGGAGAAACTGAAGCAGGCGCTCAAATATGCGGGCTTTGACAAGAAAGAAATAGAAAAGACAACAGGGTTCGCGATTCTTTTCTCTTTCTCTGTCGGGCTCGTGGTTTTCTTTCTTACAACCATTCTTGGGTTGAAACTGCTTGCCATACTTCTGGGATTTTCTTCCGCAATAGCCGCGCTCGCGCTGATACATCTTTCTTTCATAATGGTTGCAGATTCGCGCGGGAGGGAAATAGAAGAAGTGCTGCCAGACTGCCTCCAGCTGATATCCGCAAACATAAGGGCGGGCATGACCGTGGACAAGGCAATCTGGCTTTCCGCAAGAAAGGAATTCGGAATCCTTGAAGAGGAGATAAGAAAAGTCGGAGCGAAAACATTCGGCGGAAAGCCCATAAAATTCGCGCTCCGGGAAATGACAACATCCATAAAATCCGATATTCTTGACAGGACTGTAAAGCTCATAATCGAAGGCATGGAAAGCGGGGGCGAGCTTGCAAGGCTCATGGACGAGACTTCAAACAATATCCGCTCGCAGCAAACACTGAGGAAGGAGATAAGGAGCAATGTTATGATGTATTCGCTTTTCATAACATTCGCGGCGGTGCTTGGCACGCCTTTCCTTTTCGCGATAAGCCTTTATTTCATAGAGATGACATCGAAAATGTGGGCTGTGCAGAGCATGCCTGCCGCAAGCACGGGCTTTTTCAAGATGACGGGCCCGCAGGTTTCCGTAGACGAGCTTTTCCTCTTTTCGATAGCCGCGATAGCACTGACAACTTTTTTCGGCTCGCTTATCATAGGGCTGATACAATACGGGCAGGAGAAGCGCGGATTGAAATATGTGCCGCTTTTCATGGGAGCAGCGCTTGCGCTTTTCTTTGTCGCGAACTTTGCGCTGAAGGCTGCTTTCGCGGGAGTTGTGGGAACATAGGAAGTTGAAAAACAATTTCCATAATCTTTATATTTGGACAAATTGAAACATATTTTACAATTTTACAACAATTTAAGAGGTGTAAGCATGAAAAACAACAAAAAAGGGCAATCCGCGATGGAATACCTGATGACCTACGGCTGGGCAATTCTCATAGTGATAATAGCCGGTGGAGTGATATGGTATTATGCGTCCGGAGCCACAACAAGCGCAACAGCCACAAAAACAGGATTCGCAAATGTCGATATAGACAGCCCATGGAGCATGAATGCTGCAGGGACTCTGACATTCAAGGCGATTAACAAGGTGGGCAAGGACATAACAATAAACGAAACACATATCAACGGCGGTGCAAATGTATTGGTAACCCCGGTGACTTTGTCGGCAGGAGCTACATCAGGATGGATTAGTGTTGCAACAAGCTTAGCTGGAACCAGCGGCAGTTCATACAAGCTTGACACTGTTGCGATACAATACTATCTGACATCGGATGCCTCAAAGATGCCGTTCAGCTCAGCAGGCTCTCTTGGCGGAACCAGAAACTAAGATTTTAAAACTGTGTTTTTGGCGCTCTTTCGGGGCGCCTTCTTTTTTTTATTTTGCTTTTCCTTAATCTTTATATTTTCTCTTCTTTAATCGTTTTACATGAAAGCCATCTCCGCCGTCATCGCAACAATCATGTTATTGATGATAACAGTCTCCCTTATTGGAGTGTTCTATGTTTTCTCATCAACGCTGGCAGGCACAACCACGGGTTCCGGCTCACAGCAAGCTTCGCAATTGACTGCGCAGCTTTCAATGTGCATGCAAATTGACAATATTTTTGGAAACCAAGTAACGCTCAGGAATTGCGGAAAAGGAGTGATAGAAAACAAAAGCCTTGTTGTGATGGTTGATGATGTTGTATTGGGCGCGAGCGCCAACGCGATACAGGAAGGGAATTCAAGCGTTGTAAATGTTTCAGGATTGTGGCAGATACAATTTGGCAAGCACAATCTCAAAATATCAAATGGGGCGGCTGTCGCACAGTCTCTTGTGGATGTGCAGCCGAACAAGAATGGACTGGTTGGAAGCTGGAATTTTGACGAAGGCTCGGGAAACAAAGCGAATGATGATAGCGGGAACGGGAATATCGGAACATTGTTGCCGTCAGGCTCCGAGCCAACATGGGTTTCTGGAAAGTTTAATAAAGGTTTGCAATTTGACGGAGTGAACGATTATGTTGATGCGGGAAACGGGGCGAGCTTGAATTTTGGTGTGGGGTCTTTCACCATAATTGCATGGATAAATACGTCGGATATCTCTGGAGAAATAGTTTCCAAAGCAGGTGCAGACGGGAATTATAGGGCAGGATATACTATGTATATAAGTTCTGGTGCATTAATGGCAAGAATTTCTGACTCTGTTGGTTTCTGGGGCATTATTAGTGCAAATGATGGAGTGGCTATTAATAATAATCAACTTCACATGGTTTCAATTGTTAGGAATGGCTCTAAACTAACGAGATATGTAGACGGTGCGCCTTATGGTTCGATAACTTCAGTTTCTTCGAATAGTGTTTCAAATAGCTTCAGATTCTCCATTGGAAAGTTGGATTATTCTGGGCTTGAAAATTGGTATGGTGGTATTATGGATGAAGTCCGCATCTGGAATCGCGCGCTCGCGCCCGACGATACTGTGGTGATGAAGCAGATAATTTGAGAAAACAAAGAAGCGATTTCTTTCAGATTTCTACAAAACCGTTATCAGAAAATTTGCAAAGTTCCCGAACAGCAAAGTGAACACAAGCGCAAGCGCGAAAACAATGCTATACCGAACGCCTTCGCGTACGAGCACGAATTTCTTTGACTTCCTTATCATCGCAACTTCCTTTGGCGTCAGCCCGCGTATTATTTTCTTGTAGATTTTCAGCCTTGGCAAGTCCTCGCCAACCATGTCGTCAACTTTGAGCTTTGAAACCTGTATTCTCCTGTAAAAACCCACATCCTCGACAACTTTCGCGAACTTGAAAAGCGCGAGCATGAAAAAAAGCAGGACGGAAATTGCCGCGGGAAACATTAAAGACATGCCCGTTGGAAACATGTAAAGAATTGATGCTAATATAGCAAATGTGGCAAGCGTCAAAACAATTGTGCCTATTATTTCGGTTCTTATTTTTCCCGAGAACGCTTTCCTTACATCTCTGTTTAATATTCCTATTATTCCCGCATAAGCAATAGAATAAATCCCGCCTATGATAAAGCTGTTCATAAAAAAGTCAAGGGAAAAGGAAAGCGATAAAATTGACAGCGCAGACTGAAAAGGAGCATATGGCAAAAGCGCGCCTATCGCTATCAATATTTCGCCGTCGCCGCCGCCCCAGTATCCCGCCTTGTACATGAAAAATCCGAAAGCGAAAAAAGCGCCAGCCGATATGAGTGAAAGCGCTAACGGCATAATTGAGCCGATAAGAAGGCTTTCAAGCGCGTGCAATCCCAAACCCAATGCTATCATTGCTATCGCGAGCTTGTCCAGCATGTTCGTTGTCTTCAGGTCGTACAAGCCGCAGACAATGCCGCCGCCGAGAGCGAGCGCAATGTAAATGTAGGAAAATAAATCTATCATATTACCGCCAAATTAGTTTGAAATCATATTGGTTGGGTTTATATTTAATTAGTATCCTAATAATCATATGTTTAAAAAGTACGGGCTGCTCGGCATTTTGCTGATAGTTTTTGTTGAGATAAATTTCTTCCTGAAGGTGCAGCCGTTTGCGAACTGGTATTTTCCGATAGTGTGGTTCGGCTATATTCTCACGGTTGACGCAGCCGTTTACAAGCTCAGGGGAAATTCCATAATAAGCAACAGGCCTTTGCAATTCATATACATGGCCGCGCTTTCAACAATAGCTTGGTGGATGTTTGAGATAATTAATGTTTCTCTCGGGAACTGGAGATATTCCGGGCTTGAAGGGCTCGGAAATTTGAAGTTTCTGTTTGCATCCTTGTCTTTCGCTACCGTGCTGCCCGCAATGTTTGAAACCGCGGAGCTGATACAATCCATCCATCTTTTTGACAAGGATATGCTTCGCAAAAAGCATAAAATCACGAAAAGATTCCTGCACTTCATGACAATTCTCGGAATCGTCTGCTTTGTTGCACCCATTCTCCTGCCGGAGTTCGCGTTTCCGCTCGTATGGCTTAGTTTCTTTCTGATTCTCGACCCGATAAACTACCTTCACAAGCAGCCGAGCATAATCGGGCATTTGAAGGACAGGAAATTGGCAATTCCGCTGTCGTTGCTGCTCGCGGGAATAATACTCGGCTTTTTATGGGAGTTCTGGAATTATTGGGCAATGCCAAAATGGACTTACGACATCCCGTTCGTGGGATTTTTCAAAGTTTTTGAGATGCCGATACTGGGATATCTGGGATATTTCCCCTTTTCGTTTGAGCTATACGCCATGTATTGGTTTGTCAGAAGCCTGTTTATCCATAAGGAGCATTTGCTGTCTGATTAGAAATAACTTTCCGGAAAAATAACCTTTAAATAGTTTTAATATTAACTATATGGTAGTCATTTTATCAAACACTGTATTTGAATGAAAAATAAAATGGCATGCATAAAGTATAATAACCGCAATTTTAAAAGTCTTAAATAGTTTTTTGAAGATAATATTTAATCCAAGTGATAGAATGGATGAGAAAAATCCGGTTCATATAGGCATAATCCTTGACGGAAACAGGCGTTTTGCGAAGCGCCTAATGCTGCAGCCTTGGAAAGGGCACGAATGGGGAGCGAAAAAGGTGAAAGAATTATTGAGATGGTGCACTGGCACGGGAGTAAAATACCTGACACTTTACTCGCTTTCCGAGGAAAACATCAAGTCGCGCCCGAAGGAAGAGCTGAAATATCTTTTGAATATTTTTGAAAAGGAATTTATTGCCATAACCAAAAAGGGGCATGACGTGCACAAGAACAAGGTCCGCGTGAGGGTGATAGGCAGGACAAGCCTCCTTCCGGAGAGTTTGCAGAATGCGATCAAAGCCGCGGAAAAAAGCACGAAAGATTATAATGATTATTTTCTTAATCTGGCAATAGCATACGGCGGACAGCAGGAGATAACGGACGCGATGGTCAAGATAGCGAGAAAAGTATCCGACGGAGCTATTTCTCCGGAGCAGATTAACGAGGAACTGATAAGGCACAGCCTCTACACGAATGGCGCGCCATATCCCGACATGATTATCCGCACAGGCGGCGAGAAAAGGCTTTCCAATTTCTTGCTCTGGCAATCCGCCTATTCCGAACTGTTTTTTGTTGACAAGCTGTGGCCCGAATTTTCAAAAGATGATTTTCTTTCCGCGATTGAGGAGTTCAAGCAAAGGCAGAGAAGGTTCGGGAAATAATAAGTTTATATCTTCTCTTCTTTAATCGTTTCATATGAAAGCCATTTCTGCGATAATTGCCACAATA
>JAVHRC010000067.1:1443-3058 GCA_036171435.1 Candidatus Aenigmatarchaeota archaeon | reverse complement strand
TTATCTCTTTATCTTCCACTCCCGCTTTTTCGTGAGAACGTCAAGTATCTGCTTCAGTTTCCCGTCATCAACAGTTCCCTTCAACTGTCCCGCCTGATAGAGCTGTATTAAGTAAAGTTCGAGCTGCGCGGCAAGGTTCGGGTTTGCAATCCTCACCCTTCCGAGCCGTTCAAGCGCCTCCTTCGAGAGTATCTGCCTCAAGAAAGTCTTTTTCATCTGCTCTATCTGCACCATCTGTTCCTGCGACATATTGTTCGGGTAATCCATAGAAATCACATTTTTATTCCCGCCAAGAATTTAAATAGCTTCCGCGACTTTCCTTACAAGAAGGATTTGCGCCATATCGTTCGGAAGTTCCGCCGTCATTCCCGCCTTGAACGGGCCATAAGTCTTCATTTCCGCATCCACAAAACTCGGCATATCGTTTGTTATTTTTAATCTTATAATATTGCTTTGTATCACAATAGGCTCGGCTTCATTTTCAGCAGGTTTGATGCCATTTTCTGTTTTTCTTATCTCATCATTTACAACAGTGTTGCTTATTGTTTTTTCCTTCTCGTCTTTCATATCGCCTGTTTTCTTCTGCAGGAATACGGGTATGTTCTCATCCGCAGATTTCATCTCTTCCATCATCGCCCTTGCAGACTCAAGCTTTTCCTCGATAATGCTGTCGTAGCCGAACATCTGTTCCCGCATATTCTGCCTTGCCTGCTTGAGAAGGTTGACAAGGCTGTCAAAAAGCTTTTCCTCGTCAAGCGTCATGTTCTGCGGGGGCAAATCGCCGCGTATCGTGTGCAATGCGGCTATAACCAGTTTTTTCTCCCTTCTGTCCAGCAAATTGTCAAGAAGACCTTTTGCATTCTTTATATCAGAAAGCGAATCAAGGTTTTTCTGCGTGCTTTGCTTGTGGTCAATCCAACCGCGCACGAGAAGAAAGAAGTTATCTGGAAACTTCTGAAGTGCAATCTCCTGCTTTTCGGCGCGATGCGCCTTCCTTATCGTGTCGTATGTTATCAATTCTGTCATAAGGATAATAGGTATTGTCATTTATTTAAGTTTTCATTTAACAATCTTAAAGATGGATAGCAAAGAGTTTAATGACAGGATAGAAAGACGCATAGCCAAAGGAATATTAAAGCCAATGTCCAAAGAAATGGTTAGGGATTATCTGAAGTATGGCGGAACGCTGAATGATGAGACAAGAAAAATGTATAATAGTTATTGGGAGCTATACCAAGAAGGCAAGATAGAGATATTTTGGAATAATGAAGAAAATGATATAGAACTATTTAACTCAAGAAGCTATCCAAAATAAAAATCAAACGCGGATTTTATGATTGACAAAAAGACCGTGGAGCATGTCGCAAAAATCGCGAGGCTTAGCCTTTCCGAGGAGGAGAAGGAAAAATTCGCGGAAGAGCTTTCTGCGGTGGTGGATAGTTTTGCGAAAATAAAGGAAGCGGACACGGAAGGCGTTGAGCCGACTTTCCAGCCTGTCCCGATTTCAAACGTCATGCGCGACGATTCCGAGGAAAAATGCCTTTCGCAGGAAGAGACGCTCACGAACGCTGAGCACAAGGAAAACGGCTTCTTCAAGGGCCCGAGGATTGTGTGA
>JAVHRC010000067.1:0-1343 GCA_036171435.1 Candidatus Aenigmatarchaeota archaeon | reverse complement strand
TCCGTCCACGAATTTTTGGAGAAGGCGAAAGCCGGCGGAATTGATTTCGCGGACTTCAGCACGAAAGTTTCAAAAGAATCCGAAAGGCTGAACGGAAAGCTGAACTGCTTCATTACGATAAACAGCGAGTTCGCAAAAGGCAAGCAAACAAAACCAGCGAAAGACGGCAGCATTCCATATCTTCCCATATCAATAAAAGACAACATCTGCACGCGCGGGCTCGCGAGCACAGCAGGCTCGAAAATTCTCCACAATTATGTTCCGCCTTTTGACGCGACTTCTGTCGCGAGAATAAAGAAAGAAGGCGGGCAAGTTCTCGGAAAGACTTCAATGGACGAGTTCGGCTTCGGCGGATTCTCCGTTAACGTCGGAGTCGGCTTCAAAGTTCCGAAAAATCCTTTTGATTTGGAAAGAAGCGCAGGCGGCTCTTCCGGCGGCGCGGGAGCGATAGCGGCAGCCGCGGGATTCCCGCACATCGCGCTCGCGGAAAGCACTGGAGGAAGCATAAGCACGCCCGCAAGCTTTTGCGGCGTTGTAGGTCTTACACCAACTTACGGTTTGGTCTCGCGTTACGGTTTGATAGATTATGCAAACTCTTTGGATAAAATCGGCTGCATCGGAAAATCTGTTTACGACTGTTCGCTTTTGCTTTCCGCAATTGCCGAACATGATGAAAAAGATTCAACATCGTTGCAGGAAAAGCAGCAGGATTATACCAAATACTGCGGAAAAAAAGAAAAAATGAAAATTGCGGTTCCGAAAGAATATTTCAAGAACATCGGCGCGGAAGTCGAGAAGGAAGTCTGGAAAGCGATAAAGTTGTTGGAAAAGGAAGGCTATTCTTATGAGGAAGTTTCGTTGCCTAGCACAAAATACGCGGTTTCCGCTTACTATATTATAGCCATGTCCGAGGCTTCGACAAATCTCGCAAAATATTGCGGAATGCGCTACGGCTTGGCTAAGCCGCTGGAAGGAAACTTCAACGAATATTTTTCCGCGGTGCGTGCCGACGGTTTCGGCGCGGAAGCGAAGCGGAGGATAATACTTGGCACTTATGCAAGAATGGCAGGCTACCGCGACGCGTTCTATATGAAAGCGCTGAAAATCAGGACTCTTATTATTCAGGACTTCAAGAAAGTTTTCAAAAAGTTTGACGCGATAGTATCCCCGACAATGCCAATGCTTCCGCCAAAGTTCTCGGAGCTGGAAAAGCTTTCGCCGCTGGAAAATTACCAAGCCGACATCCTCACCGTTCCCGCGAACCTTGCGGGCATTCCGCACATATCGGTTCCTTGCGGATTTTCAAAAGGTTTGCCTGTAGGATTGCACTTGCTTGCAGACCA
>JAVHRC010000066.1:0-14252 GCA_036171435.1 Candidatus Aenigmatarchaeota archaeon | reverse complement strand
AAATCCAATATTTGAACAGATGAATTTGCTGGCAAATTCGGATATATTCTGGGATGAAATAAAACTTATTCAAAAAATAAAAAGGGAAGGGTGTGTCTATGATTTGTCTGTTTCCGAAAACGAGAATTTTGTCTGCGAGAATATTTTAGCTCATAACACGCTTGAGCTTCCTGTTGAACAGCTCCGCCGTTTGGGATACAACATTGAAAGGATGAAGTCGCGCTCCGTGATAACGCATGTGGAGACCGAACTTTCCGCTGACGAGGCTTTGCGAACAGCGCTCAGGCTTGGCGATTCAAGCTTGATAATCGGCGAGGTAAGAAGCATTGAAGCAAAAGCGCTTTATGAGGCAATGAGAATAGGCGCGCTTGCAAACGTTGTCGCGGGAACAATACACGGCGACTCTGCTTACGGGGTTTTTGACAGGGTTGTCAACGATTTGCAGGTTCTTCCGACAAGCTTCAAGGCAACTGACCTGATAGTGATATGCAATCGCCTGCGCTCCGCTGACGGGCTGCATTCTTTCCGCCGCGTTGTTGAAGTCACGGAAGTGAGAAAGCACTGGAAGAACGACCCAGAAGAGGAAGGCGGATTCGTCAACCTGATGGAATATTCATCCAAATCCGATACGATGAAGCCCACGGGAACTTTGCTGAACGGCGAGAGCACAATTTTGAATGACATTGCCAAAAACGTGAAGGAATGGTCAGGCAACTGGGCTGCGGTCTGGGACAACATAAACCTGCGCGGCAGGATATGCCAGACGATAGTTGAGATAGCAAACCAGACAAACAGGAATTTGATGGAAGCGGAAACCATTGTGGACAGCAACCAGATGTTCCACATGTTCTGCGAGCGCTCAAAGAACGAGAACGGTTTTATCGACACGGAACGCGTTTATGCGGACTGGCTCGACTGGTTCAAGAAAAAGGCGAAGAGCGCGTGATGATTAAACCTTAAAAATCCGCAAATTGATTATTCTATACGTGATTCTTATGGCGCAGAAAGAAACAAAGCTGGTTTATCCAAAAGAGATTGAGGAAATCAAAAAGCTCGGATTCGAACCGTTCGGAAAGAGGTTTGACAGGAACACGAACATAGCGGAAGTGATGAAAAAATATTCCAGCCTGAAGGAGGACGAGCGAAATGACAATGCCAGCATAAAAATCGCAGGAAGAATAAAGTCCGTGCGCGGGCACGGAAAGCTCGTGTTCATGGACATTGAGGATTTTTCCGGAAAATTGCAATTGTATATTGAAGAGCACATGCTCAAAGAAAGGCAAAACAAGCTTGTGAAACTGATTGGAGCAGGAGACATAATAGGAGTGGAAGGCGGAGTTCTCAAGACGAAGCGCGGCGAGCTGAGCGTTCACGTGCGCGACGTTGAAATGCTTGCAAAAGCGATAAAACCAATACCGAAAGAATGGTTCGGCCTGAAAGACCCGGAAACAATATACAGGCAGCGTTACCTTGACATGATTCTCAATCAGGAAATAAAAGAAATGTTCATAAAGAAAAGCAAGTTCTGGAGGGCGATGCGCGAGTTTATGATATCAAAAGGTTTCATAGAAGTTGAAACGCCTGTTCTGGAAAACACAACTGGAGGCGCAGATGCAAGGCCGTTTGTCACTCACCACAACGCGCTTGATATTGACGTTTACCTGAGAATTTCAACAGGGGAACTCTGGCAAAAAAGGCTGATGGTTGCAGGGTTTGAAAAAACCTTTGAGATAGGGAGAATTTTCAGGAACGAAGGCATGGATCCGGAACATGCGCAAGATTATACGCAGCTTGAGTTTTACTGGGCTTACGCAGATTATGAATTGGCAATGGAGCTTGTTGAAGAGTTATACAAATATGTTGCGCATCAGACATTCGGAACATTGAAATTCCACATAGGCGAGTTTGACGTTGACTTGGGGAAGAAATGGGAAAGATACGATTATGCTGAACAGGTGAAAAAATATACTGATATTGACATAAACTCCGCCTCGCTTGAAGCTTGCACGAAGAAGATGAATGAGCTGAAGATAGAATATGAGAAGAAGGGAATAAATCTTGAGCGCGCAATAGACCATCTCTGGAAATTTTGCAGGAAAAAAATAGCAGGTCCCGGATTCCTGATAAACGAGCCTGTTATAGTATCGCCTCTTGCAAAGAGGAGAAAAGATAATCCAAACCTTACGGAAAGGTTCCATCCGATAATTGCGGGCAGCGAAGTCGGCAACGGCTACTCGGAACTGAATGACCCTGTTGACCAGGCTTACCGCTTTTCCGAGCAGGCAAAGCTGCGCGAGGCAGGGGACGAGGAAGCGCAGATGTTTGACAAGGAGTTTGTAGAGGCTCTTGAATATGGAATGCCGCCGACCGCAGGCTTCGGAGTATCTGAAAGATTTTTCGCGTTTCTAATGAACAAGCCGATTCGCGAGTGCACAATGTTCCCGCTGTTGAGGCCAAAAGTTGATGAAAAGAAAAATGAAAATAAAGATGGGAAGAAGATTGAAAATAAGAATGAGAAAGAAAATGAAAGCAATTATAGAGGCACTTCAAAAAAGAAAACCGGGAAGCAGAAATAAGCAAAGAAGGCGATAGATTGTACAGTGCAAACAAAGGAAGGGAATGTAACGCCGAGTTATCAGTTTTTTACCATTTTCACGGCATACTTACTGACAAGAAACTTCTTGAAATGATTACACCAAAAGAGAAAAGGCAACTGAAAAAAGTAAGAAGTATTTTAGATTATTATGAACAAGATATCACGACTTTCTATCAAAATAAAATAACTGCATATAAAAATTTGTTGGCGAAATTGGAAAAGATAAAACAATCTATTTAAAAGTATAAAATCAAACGTTATTCTGATGCTCGGGTAGTATAGTGGTCCAGTATAGCGGCCTGTCGAGTCGCTGACTCGGGTTGAGCTTTTCTTTCTCGAAAGAAAATCTCAATCAAAAGAAAGGAATAGCTCGCGAGAATTCAAATCCCGGCCCGGGCGCCATCATTTTTATCCCATATTTCTGAAGAGCCACCGATAGCATTAAATCTGCGCTTTTTCAATATTTTATATTATCGTCGCAAGACGTATGTCGTTGTCATTAAAACAGTCAAAAGGTGTCATGATTGGTGCTTATAGGAGTAATAGTAAATTACAGGATTCCGTACACTAAGGAAGCCATTATCAGGATTCCGGAAATCATGGACAAGAAACATGCAGCAAAGCTTGTCGGGAAAAAAGTCATGTGGAAAAACGGGAAGAAGGTAAAGCATTACGGAAAGGTAACCGGCCTGCACGGCTCATCCGGCGCGATAAAAGTAAAGTTCAGGATTCCGCTGCCTCCGGAGTCGCTGGCAAGGATAGTGGAAGTTTACGACTAACTCTGATTCTGCATTCCATCATAAAAAGAGAAAAAAAGAAAATTAGAGTTTTGATTCAATCTGTTCTATATTATTAATAACTTTTTTTAACAGTTCTTTCGTTAAATAAAGATGTTTTTTCATTTCTTTTTCTGTAAGATATACATTAGTAGAATTACGAAAAATGCTTACCCTTCTTGGCAGTTCTCCTTTATGCTCCCAGGATTTTTCCCAGTTTTCATATTCCAAAGGTTTGTCGGTTACTTTATATCTTTCTGGCTCTCCCTTGCTTTTGTATATAATCATAACATATATTTACAGGCAATCTTTAAATACTCATCAATAGTTACAAAATGCAACCAGACTATTCCACTCTTTTGATTTCGAAACGAGTCTTCGTTTCATTTCACAGTTACGTTCTTCGCGAGGGTTTTCATAAAATCAGGATTCCGCTGCCGGATTTTTGCCGAAGGCGGAGCATAAAAATAAAAATCCGCCTGGGATAATGCAATCCAACTTTTACAGCGCAAATCACTGCTCTCTTGCCAATATTTCAAGAGCTTCGCCAACAGGCCCGATATAACTTGTGCCTTTAGGCTGCGGCAAAAAAAGACTGTGTGGATTGTAACCTACATCAGGAACAAAATCTTTCCCGGTCAGTCTGCTTTTATACAAAGGCACGGATGCGGCTTTTCCTTTCAATACAGTTAAAGCGCTTCCTACTTCTTCCAAATCATTCCGCCAATTGTAGCCGTCTTTCTTTTCAAACATCTTTCTTATTTTTTCGGGTATAGTTTCAGATGTATGTTTCTTAGTTTCAAATCCGCCAAGCACAGGGTATGTTTTCAAGATAGTTCCATCTTTCTGCAAGGTGTACTCCCATTTTGTTGGGTCCCCCTTATAGACAGGCAAGAATTGCTCGATATTTATTACTTTTCCATCATTACCTACTACCCGCCTGAACCCCCAATTGCCTGTCTGTCCTTCATCTATGCTTTCGACTATTTTCATCTCATCACCTTTTTTTATATTTCTTAATGCTTCGCAATGCACCTGCACCCCATCTATAAATTATTTCACCGGCGTCGGCTCCTTTTTCCACAAGCGGCCCAAATGCGAGGTACATTAAAGGAATACCGGCAAGTCCAACAACAGTAGATGCGGTTGTTTGCGGAGTATTGAGTACATAATTTAACCAAAGATATGCAAGCTCGCCCTCTCCAAGCGCGATGCCTGCTGCAGCGCCATAGAATCTGGCGCCCATTACATTACCGTAGTTATATTCGCCTTCAGATTTTTCCATCTTATCACTTTTTTATTTTTTAAGGATTGAAGCGGCTCGACAAAAATCTTGAAAAATGTTCGAGCCACCAGATATGCAATTCATTGCTACTGATATGGAAAGAAAGCTATTTAAAGTATTATTAAAGAAATTTTAATAATGTTATAAATTATTTTATAACAAAAACGAATAGTTGAATTTTCAGCTTTCTGATTCCCGTCTGCTTAGAAAATCCTCTATTTCTTCATCTATAATCTGAGAGAACTTGCTTGATAGTCCATTGAGCTCATCTGTTTTGCTTGCCTCAATGTACAGCCTTATCTTAGGGGAGGTGTTTGAAATCCTTATCAATATCCAAGAGCCATCAAAATCAATTTTTATGCCATCCAAAGTATTTATTTTTTCATATTTCTTTTCGAGCTTTTTCTTCAGATTTTTTATGACCTCAAATTTTAAATCATCATTACAAGAAAACGTTTTTTCCTCAAATGGGTAAGTTTTGATATCTCCCGCAATGCAGGACAACTTCCTGCGCTTTTCCAGCATTATTTCAGCTATTTTTAATGGAATTAATATCGCATCATCAAACCAGAAATACTGCGGCATGACAATATGTCCGCTCTCTTCCATTCCAAAAATTGCATTATATTTCTTGCAGTTTGAGATTACATATGTATGCCCAACGGAAGTTTCTATAATATTTGCCCCAAGAGCCTTCAGTTCCTTTTGCACGGCTGTTGAACAGGCAATGGTTATGACAGCAACCCTGTTTTTATTTTCCAGTTTTGCAAAAATATGCCTTCCTATTATTATGCCAGTTTCATTGCCGTTCAAGAATCTTCCTTCATCATCTATTATAATACACCTATCACCGTCTCCGTCGAATGCAACCCCAAAATCAGCTTTTTCTTCAACAACTTTATTTCTCAAGGCTTCTGTGCTCCTGATTGTCAGTTCACTTTCCCTGTTTGGAAAGTTTGGGTCAACATTACAATAAAGCTCTATCACTTCAAAACCAAGCTCTTTAAACAGTTTCGGTGCTGTCAGGCACATGCTTCCATTGCCGCAGTCTATAACAACCTTTAGGTTATTACCCTTTAATTTCGAAAATTTATCAATTATAAAACGAGAATAATCTTCCGTTATATCAATTTTTTTAAAATTGTTTTTTGTTTTAGAATCGGTTTTCTTATTATTTTCAATAATCCTATCTTTTATTCTGATTATCTGTTTTTCTGAAAAAGGTTCTCCATCGCCGTAATAAAGCTTCAGGCCGTTCCATTCAGATGGAAGATGGGAAGCAGTCACAAACAGAGAAGCATGTTTATTCAGGTGCCAACCTGCAAACAGGGTCTGGCCAAATGAAGTTGTTCCGGAGTATGATACCTTTGCACCTGTGGATACAAGGCCTCTAATAAGAGCTTGCGCAAGTTCCTTTCCCGATTTCCTTATATCATTTCCCACAACAAATTCTTTTTTAGGGCTATCGTTTCCCACTTCAAAACCTATTCTTTCCATTGTTTCAGCAGTCAAGTTCTTTCCATATATTCCCCTTATATCATAAGCCCTGAAAATGTTTTTGTCTATTCCTGAGTTTTCCAAAAGTTCATTGTGATTATTTAGAAATTCCTCAATCACTGGAATATCATCGGGCTTTCCCATATCCATCCAATAATCCTTTAATTCAATAGTTTTTACTTTCTTCTTTTTACAAAGCAATGATATTGCATCAGTTATTTCATACTCTTCTCTCTCCGACTTCTTGATTTTCCTGATTGCTGAAAAAATTTCCGGTGAGAATTTATACAATCCAGTATTTATCAAATTGCTTACCTTTTGCGCAGGCTTTTCAGCAATTCTTTCAAGAAAATCGCCGTTAATCAAGAGGTTTCCATATTTCTCAGGATTATTGTGAATAAGTC
Organism: Candidatus Aenigmatarchaeota archaeon; assembly: GCA_036171435.1. Lineage (GTDB taxonomy): Archaea > Aenigmatarchaeota > Aenigmatarchaeia > Aenigmatarchaeales > DAIDAN01 > DAIDAN01. The sequence continues at coordinate 7,694 of JAVHRC010000066.1, read as the reverse complement.
CTCCGACATAATTCATCCCATCATTTATTCTGAATCTTTTCATATCTTTCGCAGAATATAGATTATCGGACATCACAACAACAAAATTCCCTTTTATCAAGTTTTCCGCGGAAGCGACTGCATGTGCTGTTCCAAGCAGCTTCTTTTGGTCAACAACTATTGCATTGAATCCGTATTGTTTTAGGAACTCCCTTATCATCTCTATCTTGTAATTCGCCACGATTATGAAATCGTCAAAGCCCGCATCCTGCAAATTGTTCATTAAATAAAAAAGAAAAGGCTTTCCATTTATTGGTATCAACGGCTTTGGCATATTATTAGTAAGCGGTATCATCCGCTTTCCCAAGCCCGCAGCGAGTATTATGGCCTGCATTAAATCATCCTTTCTTTTACCAATAAACCATTTCTATATCCGTAGAAAGAGTTTTCTTCCAAATCCCTGTCAAGAAGAACAGCAGGTCCTATCATGCACCCTGAACCGATTTTCACACCAGGCATTATGGAGGCGTTTATGCCAGATTTGACATTGTCGCCGATTATTGCGCCAAGCCTTTTTCTTCCAGAATCAATTCTTTTTCCATGATAATTTATTTTCACATTCTTTTCATCAAAAAGCAAGTTTGCAGTTTTTGTTCCCGCGCCAAAATTGCAGTTTCTTCCTATAATCGAATCGCCGATATAATTCAAGTGTGGTATATATGTTCCTTCCAGAATAACAGACGCCTTTACCACAGAAAATGTCCCGACAAAGCAATTATCGCCGATAAAAGTATAAGGCCTTATATGTGCAAGCGGTCCGACAGTAGCATTTTTCCCAATATAACATGGTGGTTCTATTACAGTATATTCAAGAATTCTGGCAGAATCATCAATATAATTTTTTTCAATATCATCAAGAAAGTCTCTTGCTTTTACAAAAGCTTCGAGAGGCTCATCAAAATAATTGCTGAAAATAGGTATAGAAGTTTTCATACAAATCACTTTACTGTAACGCTTTTCGCGAGGTTTCTCGGCATGTCCGGGTCGCAACCGCGCAACAGCGCCAACTGGTACGCAAGAATCTGCATGGGTATTATCTGAACCAATGGATTGAAGTCACCTGCATCGCGCACCTTTATGAAAAAATCAAAAGCATCGCTGTTCTTCGGGCCTACCCCGATAACAAAAGCTCCTCTTGCCCTGACTTCCATTGCATTGCTTGTTATCTCCCTTTCCGTTTCGTCGGAAGAAAAAACTATGCAAGGCGTGCCTTTTGCTATGAGCGCAATATTCCCGTGCTTGAGCTCGCCGCCGGCAAACGCCTCCGCGTGTATGTATGACGCCTCCTTTATTTTCAGCGCAGCCTCCAACGCGGTAGGATATTGCAGGTCCCTTCCCAAAAGATAGAGATGGTCGCTATCCTTTATTTTTTCAGACAAACTTTTCAGGAATTTTCTCGCGTTCTCCGAAGTAAGATAATAAATATATCCAGAAGCCTCCCTTAGCTTTCCCATACCCTCTTCCAGCCTGCCGTCAAGCTCGTATGCGAGCAAGGCAAGAATTGCAAGCTGCGAAGTGTACGATTTTGTCGACAGCACGCATATTTCAGGGCCGGCTTTTTGAAGTATTGATGCGTGCGATTCCCTCATCAATGACGAGCCTAGCGCGTTTGTTATGGATATGACTTTTGCCCCCTTTGATTTGGCGGCGCGGATGGCGGACAGCGTGTCAGCGGTCTCCCCGCTCTGCGATATCGCAATCACAAGGCTTTTCTCATTCAGAAAATGATTGAAGTTCTGGAACTCGGAGGCAATGCAGAAGTTTATATGCGTCTTCGCTATTTTAGAGAACAAATAGATGCCTGTCATGCATGCGTAGGATGCCGTGCCGCACGCGACTATGAATATGCCTTTTGCGCTCCTTATGTCGCCTGCAATTTCCCTTATGATTGTCTTGTCCATGTTCGCTATCCTTTCTATCACATCAGCCTGCTCAAGAACCTCTTTCATGAAGAAATGGTCGAAGTTCCCTTTCTTCGCTTGCTCCGCATCCCATTCTATTTTTGTCACGGGCCTCTCGACAAAAGCGTTCTTATCAAGGTTGAATATTTTCAGCCCGCCGTCAAAAGTAACCATATCGTTTTCTTCAAGAAATACTGCGTTTCTCGTCTGGTCAAGAAAGGCGGTGACATCCGATGCGACAAAATACTCGCCGTCTCCGACGCCCGCGACAAGCGGCGCCTCCTTTCTTATTGCAACCATCTTGCCCTCGTCGTTCATCGCAACTATCGCATATTGCCCTTCCAAATGTTTTAACGAACGCTTTGCAGCCTCTATGAAATCATAGCCCTTTCTCATATGATACTCAATGTTGTTCGGTATCACTTCCGTGTCAGTGTCAGAACTGAATGCAATCCCTTGGCTTACCAAAAAATCTTTTTGCTGCTGGAAATTTTCTATTATGCCGTTGTGCACCACTGCTATCTTGCCGTTGTTGGAGATATGCGGATGCGCATTTTCCTTTGTAACAGAGCCGTGCGTAGCCCATCTTGTGTGCGCAATTCCCGCTTTTCCTGGAAGATTGTCCAACGAATGTTTTTTGTAAACCTCGTCAATCTTTCCAACATCCTTTTTTATATGCAGCATGTTATCATGAACAGTCGCGATGCCGCAGGAATCATAACCGCGATACTCGAGATTCTTCAAACCGTTAAGAAGCAATGGAGCCGCTTCCTTTCCTCCAACATATCCTATTATGCCGCACATAATTAGCACCTTACAATTCGGTAAGTATTCTTTTTGTAGAAATACCCATATAAACTCTGCTAAAATTTTTTTGTTATCGCTATAGAAAGCTTTATATGCTTATATTTTATATTATAATACTAGTAAAAATATATTTTTAATGTGATTGTAATGGGAAGATGGATTGTAGAGCACAGGAACGGCAAAACATTCAGTCTGCCAGTGAGATTCATTGAACCGCATCATGCAAAAGCCGCACTCTCGCCCCTTGCCTGGAAGATAATTCTTTCCATTTCAGAGAAACCTTCATATCCGAAAGAAATAGGAAAGAAACTCAAGGTTCATGAGCAGAAGGTTTATTATCATATAAGAAACCTTGAGAAGGCCGGATTGATAAGAGTTATCAAGACACAAAATATGTACGGAGTCACCGCAAAAATTTATGACATAAACGAGCCCGCGTTTGCCTTGGTGCTCAGGGATATGGGGGAATCGCAAAAGATATCTTCCATCAAGGCTGAACACCAGAATTTCTTGCATCCTTTTATCAACAATGGAAATCTGAACGCCACAATAATAGTCGGCTCTACCGACCCACACGGACCCACAAAAGCAAGAGCGAAGGACGCACCCTATGGAATTAATCTCGGTTTCTTTCTCGGAAGCTTCCTTAATTACACTCCATCCGCTTCCGTTAAGCTTGATACTGAAACGACAAGAGAAGACCTGAAAAATAATTTGATTATAATCGGGGGACCTGGCGTCAACAGGCTATGCGCCCAGATAAATGATAAGCTTCCGATAAAATTCAAGGAGGACGAAAAAAGGAAGAATTTCTACACTGACATATATTCGACAATCTCGAAAAAAACATACGGCGAAGACGAGAACGGCATAATCGTAAAAATGAAAAGCCCGTTTGTCATGGACAAGCAGGTGCTGGTTATTGCGGGCAAAAGGAGCCAGGGCACGAAAGCCGCCATAATCGCACTCATGCAAAAGTTTGACGAGATATGCGAAGGCAACGCGCATAACAAGAGAATAATGGCAAAAGTGGTGGAAGGCGTTGACTCGGATTCCGACGGCATAATAGATTCTGTTGAGATAAAAGAGTGAATTTTATTCAAACAAGTTGCAAGTGCCCGTATCGAGCATTTTCAAATCTATCCTACGAATCCAGCGTGCCTGAACAGCGGAAATGTAAAGAGTCTGGTTTTCTATTTTTATCTTGATATCTGTTTCCTTTGGATGCGACCATTCTACTGGCACGAGAGACGCGCCGGAGCATGAAGTGCAAACGCGGAAATCCTTTTTCTGTTTTTTGATGTATTCTTTAACATTATCATCAATCTGAATTTTCATACTGTTCATTGCTATCACTACGGTTTTAATTATATGCAAACATATAAAAGCAATATGAAAACACATCAGATAAAGGAAGTGAAAGCGAAGATGTTCGTGCCTAAAGAAAATCTGTACGAAGCAGCGGTATTCTACAATCCTAAAATGACTTTTAACAGGAACATTTCTGTTGCGGCAATTCAGACCTTCCAGAAAGATGCTGAAAGAAAGATAACGATATTGGACGCGCTTTCTGCCTCAGGCATTCGCGGACTGAGGTATGCAAAGGAAATCTCTGGAGTAAATGAGATTTTATTAAATGACAAGAATCCTGTCGCATACGGATTGATAAAAAAGAATATTGCACTGAACAAGCTGCAAAAAAAGTGCAAGCCTGTGAAAAATGATGCAAACATTCTGATGCATCAAAATGTTTTTGACGTTATTGACATTGACCCTTTCGGCTCGCCGAATATTTTTCTTGATTCTGCGGCGCGCTCGATATATCACAAAGGTTTTCTCGCGGTAACTGCAACGGATACTGCGCCGCTTTCCGGAAGCTATCCTGAAACATGCTTCAGGAAATATGGCATCCGCTCAATGAAAACCGATTATTATGGCGAGCTCGGAGTCAGAATTCTAATTTCCCATATAATCCTTGCGCTTGCAAAAAGGGAGAGAGCATTTTTTCCAGTATTATCATTTTCAATGGAACACTACTTCCGCACCTTCGGAAAGATAGAGCATGCTGGAAAGATAAAAGAATTACTGGAGCAGTTCGGCTATGTAATGCATTGCTTCAAATGTGGGAACAGGAAAATCGGGGAGATTGAGCTAAAATGCTCCTGCGGAAACAAGTTTGAGTTTGTTGGTCCTGTTTTTCTTGGAAATATCTCTGACAAGAAATTCTGTTTGGAAGTTGCAAAAGAATGCAAAGATAGAAAATTCTCGGAAGAGGAAGTTCTTGCAAAACAGCTTTCTTCCGAATCCGAGCTTCCGCCGTTTTACTATGACTTGCATTATTTGGCAAGAGTTGCGAAAATCAAGCTGCCAAAAATGGATGAGTTTATCACAGAGCTAAAAAAACAAGGATTCAAGGCGGGAAGAACGCACTTCTGTCCGACTGCTGTAAAGACCGACGCGAGTTATGAACAGCTTGTTAAGATGCTGAAATGATTCAAGCTTTTATTTATCTGAAATGAACTTATTCTTATGAAAATACATGAATTCGCGGAAAAACTGAAAGCGGTGAAAAACAAGAAGACTCTTGTGCTTACGCACCATAATGCGGATATTGACGCAGCAGCCTCGGCTATAGCGCTGGCTGAAGGATTGAAGCAAATTGGAGCGGAGACTGCGATAGGCGTATCCGAATCCGTCTCCAGAGCAGCGCAAAAGCTTTCTGAAGGATATTCTGTTTTGATTGACCCGGACTGCAAAAGTTTTGATTATGTGATTCTTGTTGACACTTCCGTGCCCGAGCAATTGGCAAGCGTGAAAAACGTCCGCGCGGATTTTGTGATAGACCATCATCCCAAGGGAAGGCTTGCGGAAAATGCTGTTTCATATATTGACGAGAACGCGAAATCTTCCGCGCAGCTCGTTTACGTTGTGTTAAAAGAACTGAAGATTGAAATTGATGAAAACCTTGCGAAAATAATTTCCGCAGGAATTGTGGCTGATACCGCGCATTTCAGGCACGCGGACAGCGAAGTCTTCTCGATAATGGCTGAACTAACCCAAAAAATAAGATTTTCCGATGTGCTTCAGTTGATAACTTCCGAAGAGATTGACCCTTCCGGAAGGGTGGCTGCGCTCAAGGCTGCGAGCAGGATGGACATTTACAAGTTCGGGAATATTCTTGTTGCGCTTTCAAACGTTGTCTCGCACGAGGCTGCAGCGTGCCGCGGACTGCTAAAACTTGGCGCGGACATCGCAATAGTTGTTGCAGAAAAGGAAAATGAAATGAGAATATCCTCGCGCGCAAAGGAAAAGATAACTGAAAAGAATCTGGACTTGTCGGAAATGTTTCAGGAAATCGGAAAATTTCTTGAGGGAAGCGGCGGCGGCCATCCTCTCGCTGGCAGCGCGAATGGCAAGAGAAAAAACAGGGACGAGCTGAAAAAACTGATTCTTAGACTGCTCACAAAGGAGCTGGGACAATGGAAGAAGCTGGAGTAAGGATAAATAGATTTCTGTGCTTATAATCTGATAGGTGAGAAAATGAGAGATTGGGAAATACAACTATTAAATGAAGGTTTTGAGAGATTGGATAAAACACTCGATGGTTTAAGAAAGAAAAAGGCTTTCATAGAAACTATTGAAGAAGGCGACCTTATTTTTATAAAAAATGATAGAGATGCAGGAAACGGTTTAAGCTACTTAGGTTATGTGGAACAAGTTGTTGGGTTATGCTCCAATATTCATAATTATGCTATCGTACCTGTAAATTTTAAACATGGAAGATGTAAGATTCTTACAATTGAAAATGGAAATGTTGCTTCTTCAGATGCTGAGCCTGCATATCAGGGGAGCATATACGATTCTTCTATATTGCATAAAGATGAAAGAGTAATAAACAATATATTGAAGAAAAAATACAAAACAAATTTTAAAGAGATTGGGCTGGAATAAAGGTTAAATCCTTTTCGGTGCATATATTCTGATAAGTGATGATATGGCAATATATGATCAAATTCCAGGCAAGATTATTCTTGAGAAACATGATTCCTGTTTTGGCGTGATTAGTTCTATGCAAAGATTGGGAGACAAACACAAAATCAGCGAAATCGGCGCCGGTATTCAATATGGTATTGTAGGTTTTTTTGGAAAGAAACATTCAAGCACTTTGAAACAGGCACTTTATTCAATAACAATTAATTTTGAGAATTCTGAAACATCGCAGGCTGACGGAATTTCTGGCAAAAGACTTGCGTTTCTACAGGAAGCCAAAAATGTATTCAAAAGCGTTGGAGAATCGAAAAACGGGAAGAAATTAGTGTTTGATGATGATGCACCATATAAGGAAATGTTTGAGCTTGCATACAATAAAGACAAAATTTCTTTTTAATGAAATCTATTTCTACTTTCGCGCCAGATATTCGTCATGCCAATCCCCAAGTACCAGAGCTGGGAAAATCCGAGATGCGAAATCCTGAAGACGATTGCGAAGCTCAAGCCAATGGGAAAGTCGCTGTGCTTGACCTGCAAGGGCGGGCGCTTATTATGCGGCCGCTCAAGCTGTCCGCTCCTGCAGAAGTTGCAAATACAAAATCCTATTCAGGGCAAGCTCAAGGAAACGCTTTTCGGGCCGAGCCCGCCTTCCATCTTTGTAGGCTGGAAAAATTATCCGAACGTTTTCGCGGGACCGATGGGGACGATACCACTTGAAGATTCAAGTCTGGACGGCTTCGGCGATTCTAATAAACTGATTGATACTGCGCAAGCCCTCGACAATCCCGCGCAATGGTACGGGCTTGACTTCAACGACATAATCAGGATGCGTTCGATGCTGATAAGAAGCAAGAAGGAGCAGGGCGTCAGGGAAAAGACAAAACTGCTGGAGGATATGCAGGAGCTCACGCTGTCAACAAAAGCGACTGACGTTGAAATGCAATTCAAGAGCAAGCC
>JAVHRC010000065.1:0-3213 GCA_036171435.1 Candidatus Aenigmatarchaeota archaeon | reverse complement strand
ACATTCACTCCGCTGCCGCCGCTGGGGCTGATGTACATATGCGCAGTCCTGCGCGAAAGCGGGTTCAAGGCTTCCGTGATTGATGCGGAAATCGAGAAGATGGATAACGCGCATCTGGAAAGCGTTTTCAAAAAAGAGAAGCCTGCCATCGTTGGCGTGCCGATGTTCACCCCGACTTACTCCCAAGCTCTTAATGTTCTTGAAATCGCAAAAAATATTGACCCGAGCACAAAGACCGTTGTAGGCGGTCCGCATGCAACAGCGCTGCCTGAACTGGCGGAACATAAACTGGTGGACTTCGTGGTTCGCGGTGAAGGCGAGATGACTTTTCTTGAGCTCGCGAATTTCTTGATTCACGGCAAAGGCGACAGGAAAAAGATAAAAGGAATTTCATACAAGGACGGGAATATAATAAATCACAACCCAAACCGCGAGCTTATTCAGAATCTTGACGAGCTGCCCTGGCCTGCGCGCGACACGCTCCCGATAGAAAAGTATCCGGGCATTCTCATTCCAAAAAAGCACCCGGAAACGCAGCTGATGGGAACGCGCGGCTGCCCGTTCAAGTGCGCTTTCTGTTCAAGCTCAATATTCGGGAAGACCATGAGATTCCGAAATCCGATTGATGTCGTGGACGAGGCTGAGTTCCTTGTGGAGAAATACAAAATAAAAAGCCTTTTCTTTTATGATGACGGTTTGAACTACAGAGCCGACTGGCTGAACACGATTTGTGACGAATTCATAAAGCGCGGTCTTAATGACAAGGTGGAATGGAAGGGACAGGTTCGCGTGAACAACGGCTTCGTGAATCAGGAAATGCTGAACAAGATGAGAAAGGCGGGATGCTGGATGCTCGCTTGGGGAATAGAAAGCGGAAACCAGACCGTGCTTAACAATATTCACAAGGCAATCACGCTTCAGGAAGTGGAGGATGCGATAAGGATGTCCGCGAAAGCTGGAATACGCAATCTCGGATTTTTCATGGGGGGAAACATGACCGAGACAAAGGAAACCGTTTTTGACACAATAAGGTTTGCAAAAAAACTGATGCGTGTCGGGCTTGATTATGTGCAGTGGTCGCTAGCAACGCCTTATCCGGGCACGGAATTCCACGAGGTCTGCAAGAAGAACAACTGGATTAAGGTTAATCGCTGGGAGGACTGGAAGGATGACAAGCAGACCGTCATCGTGGACAGGCCGGAACTGCCGTTGCAATGGCTGCAGAACACAACAGAGAAAGCGTACAAGTCTTTCTACATGAACCCATATTATATTGCAAGGCAGCTTTCAAAGATACGCGGTGCCGACGACATCAGGCTTATAATGAACGGCATGGGCTGGATAAAGAAGGCGATGAAATAATTTTTACACTTTTCCTTCCAGCGCAGTTACCTCGTAAATCTTCACAGCCTCGTTCCTGAACACCATCTTGAAATTCTCCAATCCCTCGCCCTCGAGGAAGAACATTTTCGTGAAAATATTGTTGCGCTGGTTCTGCGGAATTATCACAACATAAGCATAGTCGGAACGAACCCATATTGAAACGGGCAAAGGCTGCTGCGAGAGCTTCAGCCCGAGCTGGTCTGTCACGGGCTTTATCTGCTGCGCAAGCTCGGATATGTTCTGCGGCATAATCTGGCTTTTCACTTTTCCATCCTCATAATACAACGTCTCTGCAAAAAGCGCCGCGTTCGTTCCCTGCTTGAGCAAAGCCAGCGGCACTTTTCCCGGCAGCAAAACAACATCCCCATATTCCCTTATTCCTATTTCGCCGTTCATTGTATACCTTGCAGACTGTTGGGGTAATTGATAGTAAAGCGGACAGCTCCTGTCAGAGCGCGCATCGCAACCCGTGCCGAAATATTGCAGCCACTGGAATTTTCCTATCAAATCGTCAGAGGCAATCCAATAAACTTTTGACGAGTCGCCCTGGTACTTGCGGATTATCTGCACTGACTCGTTCTCGTTGTCGGTTTTGAAACTTTTTCCCAAATCCACAATCCTGTCGTTTATAGTGTATTTGCAATCAAAGCCGCAATGAGCGCCATCCGCGACAACCCGCCTCTCCGCCAATCCTGTTACCATATGTCCGGGATCCCACCAAGTCCCGACAAGCGAGTCCTGCGGAGTCTGCGTTTTCAGAAAGTTCCAGGCGCTATCCCAATTTCCGTCCATGTCAGGACCTACATTCTGCCCCATTACATGTCCGAGACTCAAAGCAACAAAAACTATTGCCAAGCCCAATCCTGCCGATAGCGCGAACGGAAAATGCCCTTTCTTTTTTGTCCACTCGACAAGATACCCGAATCCCGCAGCAACCAGAATTATCATAAAGCCTGATGTGAATTCGGTAAAACGAATGCCGCTTGTCATTGTATACAGCGCTATGATGAAAAGCGCCAGAAGCGCAGACTTCCTGAAAATATTTTTTTTGTACGTCGCAGCCAAGCCAAAAATAATCAGCCCTATGAAAGACAAAAAGACAAGAATATCCACCAACGGGTCGCCGATTGCAAATCTTCCCATCGCAAGAATCCAGCTTCCCATGTCCGCAAGCGCAAATCCCGAAGGCTGCAGTTCCGCTATCGAGATAGTGACTATCCATTTCTCGGAGCTTCCTGCAAAGCCGAAGAGCGCGCCCAACGCTCCGAGCGGGTCTGCTGAAAGCATGGATGCTGTGACAAATAATCCGACAAATATTGCAGCAAGCACAAAAATATTTTTCTTTGCCTCATTCCAGGCATGTTTCATCTTTTCATCAAAATTCATTTTAGCTTTCCTGTCCCCGAAAACAAGACCGAGCAGGAAATAAAGAATAGCTGTTCCCAATAGAACAAAGAACGGATACCAGTACATTCCCCAAGTCATTGCGAACGCGGTGAAGCCGAGAATCGCCAATGCGGCGCTTCCCACGGTGCGCTTGCGCATCGCGTAAATCCCGAGATATGTCGTGAGCAGGATGAAGAAAAGCACAAGCTGATCGTTATCAAAAGAGCTTCCGAAAGTTCGAACCAAAATCTGTGGGGCAGTCCCCACAAGAAGCGCAGCCATCAAGCCTCCGTATTTGTTTGAAAGTTCGCGCCCGAGGAGGAACGCGGGAATCACAATCATTGCCCCGAAAACCGCACCCATGAAAGCAGCTATCGTTTTGAGAGTTGCGCCCGCAGCAAAGAACTTGTAAACAAAAGTTGTGATGTACCACATTAGCGGCGG
>JAVHRC010000064.1:0-3234 GCA_036171435.1 Candidatus Aenigmatarchaeota archaeon | reverse complement strand
TTTTTAACGTGATCAACCCTGCTAGGCGGCGTCTGGTTGAAACCTCACGTACCGTCATTAAGAAAAAACTTGTTTTCCGAAACGCTTGCCATTCCCGCAGCTCCGTAAACATCAGTCGAAAACTCGTCGGGATTCTCGCCGTTCACAATCCTTATTGAACTTGAATAGCTTTCGCCTTCCTTCACAAGAACCTTTATGAGAAGCTGGTCAATGCTGAATTTCAAGCTTCCTGCGTTTTTCTCCTGCTCTGAAAAGCCGCCGAACGCTGCAAAAGCGGCAAGAATAACTATGGCAGCCGCTAAAACCGCGAAAACTGTTTTTTGCGTCATGAAACCCCTCTTCAATATGTGAAAGGTGATATTTAAAATCTTTCCGCATTTTCGCTCTGCAGGAATCCGCATTATAATTTGAATTTCCACAATTGAAAATGTATGTCATTTTCAAAGTTGCCTGACGGCAACAGTCAGAACGGCTTTTTTGCCGAAGCGACTGGACGACAGCCAACAGACTTATGCTTCGCATAAGTCCAGCGTTTTACTCGTCAATCGTTTCAGACGTTGATATCAGCGTTTTCATATTCGTGTAATTCTTATCGCAGGTTTATGCAGAGCCCGCATTTTATCTTATCTTTTTTTCCGATTTTTTCTTTTTGCGGCTTTCGGCCCGTTCTTGGAAATGCTTCCCTTTCTGTAACTGGCTTTCGATTCCACCTCCGTTTGCAGCAGCCTGAACGCCTTGTCTCTTTTGGAGAAATGGTACCAGACGGATATTCCTATCATTACCACCGAGATAGCAAGCAGCGATATTGCCAGCATGTAATTGTTTATTTCAGGAAGCATGGATGCCTCCGTCTTTTCAGCAACTTCGAATATGTCGCTTGAAACCGCGAAGCTGTTGCCGTAAATAACCTCTATTGAAACAACATACTTGCCGGGCTTTGCGTCCTTCGGAATCTGGAACGATTTCACATAAGACTTCTGCCTCTCCACCGCGAATGTTTCGCTCTCCTCATCAAGCGTTTCCCCGGCAATGCTTTTTATGAAATAGTTTACCGTGACATCGGTCTTTTTTTCCGCGGGACCCATGCTTAACAGCGTCACTTGCGTTTTCAAATCCTGCCCAGGCAGGACTTTTTTGTATTCTGATGTTATGTCAACCTTTGCATCGAACAGCCTTTCAGCGCTTTCAACTTCAAGCACAACGGGTATTGTCCTGGTCACGGAATCCGTTATAACCAATTCACCGGCGAACACGCCGTATTTTTCCCCGGCGACAGCCGTTATCGATATGGTTTTGCTCTCTTTCGGGCCAAGCTCGAATTTGTTCTCCGACAGAACCGCATATTTCTCCAGGTTCTTCAATTCGAGCCTTATCGAAATCTTTTCCGTCTTATTATTTGTTATCTTAAGCGTGTCAATTTTCGTCTGTCCTATTATCATCCGGAATTTTATGCTTTCCTTGTCAAGAATCAGGTTTCTCTGCCTTTCCTCTTCCATTTTTTTCTTTGTCTCGGCTGACAATCCTCCGGACTGGCTGCTGCCCGATGTGATGCCCGCGGATGTTGCCGGGGTTGACGGCGCGTTCTCCTGCTTTATCGCGAATCCTGAAAAGCTGGTCACGTTTGCGGCTATAGTTTTCGCGCTCTTGTTCTGCACGCTTGAAAGCAGCACCCACGAGCCCGAGCATGAGCGCGCGGAAATGTTCCAGTCATTGCATTTGTACATGCCGAGATAATCCTCGTTGCCGTATCCCGCGCCTGAATAGTTCAGCGTTACCTGCGCGCCGCTTATATTGAATGTGCTGTTGATTGCGTAAGTTGCGAGATAGCCTGAAACGGAAGTCTTGTCGAATGAAACCGCTCTTCCCTGATTGTATGAAATATTTACGCCTCTTAACATTACGTCCAATGAATTGTTGAATGATGCGAAGTCCAAATCATAAACGTAATCCGACAGGTTCAGCGTGTAATTGTTGCCTGAGAAGCTTGAATTAACTGCGCTGCCGTCATAATATATTGTAAGGTTTGTGTCAATCGCGGAATTATCGTAACCTCCAACCGTTATGTTCATTGCCGCTGCCGGCTCTGCGATGAAGTGGTCTGTTGCGCTTGCCGTGTTGTTCGAGGTGTCGTTCGCGAAGAATGTTATGTTGTACCTGCCCGATATTGAGGTTGTGTAATTCGCGGGCAGAATCGCAAAAGCCTGCGAGCCGTTCGGTAGAACTATTTGCGCCCACTTCGTGTGGACTGCATAATCATCGCTTGCATCCATCTGCAATGAAACGTTTGTCCCGTTTATCGCGGCTTTCGGGGTTGCAGAATACGAAAGTATCGTCGGCGCTGCCGTGTCTGCATCTCCAAGAGTTTTCGCGGTGCTGTTTATGAAAGTCATATTTGTATTGCCGTGCGTGTCCGCGGTCCTGATTTGTATTTGGTAATAGGTGTTTGGCGAAAGCAGGGAGGCGTTGTAATAATTGCCGCTTGTGTTTATTCTTGAAGTCCCGTTGAGCAGGATTTCCGCGTGGTCGAAGTCCGGGTCGGAAGGGCTTGTCCAGTTCCAGTAAATCCATGTCGTTCCCTGCGAGGCGTTTTGCAGATTGCTCACGCCCGCCGGAGGCGTCGTGTCGCTTACGTTAAAGAAATAAGTTGCGGACGAAGCCGTATAATTCTCATCCCCGTTCCAGAACGACGTCAGATTGAAGAAGCTTCCAAGCGTTCCGAGCGTCGTGTAATTGATTATTGTCTGCGTTCCCGTCTGGTCTGCAAAGCCTGTATAGTTGCTTGCCAATGATATTGCCTTGCTCACGTTAAGCCAGGCAGTGAAGTTTGCAACATCATTTTGGATGTAGGTGCTGTCCCCTTCCGTATTGTTCAGCCATAATCTCATTAAAGTCGCTGCCTTGCTTATGCCAATCCAGAATGTTGTGCTGTTTGAGGTATAATTCTCGTTTCCGGAAGTGTTCGCCGTTATTTTGTAAAGTCCCGCGGCAAGGGTATTGTTTGTTTTGTTTAACGCGGTGCTGTTCAACAAGTCGTTATAATAAAGATTAACAGTTCCGGATTGCATGTAATTAAGAAACGCTGTCGTATTTGTCGTCAAAGGGTATGTTCCGCTGATGTTCTGGTTCAAAAGATTATGGGAATCGTTCATCATCCAAAGGCTTATCGGATTTGTATTGTTCTGCAATATTTCAAACGGCAGAAGCGTCTCAATCTTCGTGTAGTTCTCCGTTGCG
>JAVHRC010000063.1:0-3255 GCA_036171435.1 Candidatus Aenigmatarchaeota archaeon | reverse complement strand
GGATTTTTTATAAAAAACTTTTTGAGCAAAAAGGTGTTCGGATTAGCTTACATAATGCTGCTAAGCTGGAAGATATATTTTATAATGGTTATGCGAAAAAAGTATACCTTAATAATAATGCAAAAAGACTGTTTCTCAGGCTTAGAAAAGCGGGGATCAAGACGGCTGTCGTGAGCAATGGTAATGGTAACAGAGTTAAATTGATATTAAAGAATAAAAATATAATCCATATGTTTGATACAGTAATAACTTCATATGAATTAGGAAAAGAAAAATCCAAGTTGTTGCCCTTATTGTTGGCTACTAAGAGATTGAAAGTAAAACCATGTGAGTGCATCATGATAGGAAATCGAGTAGATGAAGATATTATACCAGCTAAAAAGCTGAAGATGTTCACAGTGCTTTACGGGGCTGCGAACTTGGAAAGATATAAACATTTGAGAGATGTTAAACCTGACCAAATTATAGAAAATTTTGGCGAAATGAATAGGATAATTAAAAAGATAAATGGTGAAGCAGATTATGTCGCACAACGACACGGAGATAGAAATTAAGATAAAACTGGAGAAGGACTCTTTCTTGAAAGTAAGGGAAAATGTTGAGAACACCGCAAAGTTTGTAAAAAAGGTACAGCAGACTGACGAATATTTCACGCCTTCCCACAGGAATTTCGTGGAGCCGAAGTCCCCATTCGAGTGGCTGAGCATCAGGGAGCGCGGCGGCAAGGCGATTCTGAATTACAAGCATTTTCATCCAGAAAATTCTGAAGTTCACACGCATTGCGACGAGTTTGAGGCGGAGCTGGCAAGCCCCGAAGGAATGAGAAAAATATTCTCGGCGCTTGATTTCAAAAAGCTTGTCACGGTTGACAAGGAAAGGGAATCCTACACATACGAGGACGAGTTTGAAATCGCGCTCGATGTCGTGAAGGATTTGGGATACTTTATTGAGATAGAGACTATGAAGGACTTCGGAACAGTCGAGGAGGCGCGAAAAAAGCTTTTCGAGTTCGCGAAGATTCTCGGTGTTGACGTTTCGAATCCTGATTTGAGGGGATATCCGTTTCTGCTGATGGAGAAGAATGGGATGTTGAAGAAATAGATTTTGCTAGTTACGAAACAACAGCCAAACTTTTCATATTATCTTTTTCGAATTCTTCTCTTGCGGCAGCCCCGGATATTTTAAAGTCAAGCTCTATCAATGCTTTCGCTTTCGGATTTTGCTTATTCAATCTATACAATTCCGCCCTTCCAACCGTTCTTGTTTTTATTATTACTTTTGTCTTGATTAATTTTTCCCAAATACTTTCTATTGTTATTCTTGATATTCCTGTCTCTTGAGCTACCTGCGATTTCGAATAGTCAAAACTCTGGTAGGTTAGAAAAAAATCCAACACCTTTATCAAAGGGCTTTCTCCAAAAGTCTCAATAAATACAGATTTCGTTGCTTCCATAATAATCACATCTTGATTATTTAGTTGTTAAAATAGTCGGCGTAAATGCCTGATAATATGCTTAACACCCGATGTTAAGTAATCTTTATATGTCATGTTTCTGCATAGTTTAAATAGATATCCATTAAATGTATAATAATTATACAACGTGTTATTATGGAAGACGAAGAAATAATTAAAGATTTGCTGAGAAATTTCTACAGGCACAAGGTTTGGGGCAAGCATCATTTCAGGGAAGATACGATTGTAAAGGGATTTCCATCGCATTTGAGAAAGAATGTTATCAGAGCGGCGGAAGAATTGAGAAAGCGCGGATTTCTTATTAAATTTCCGACAAGCCATGGAACTCAATGGTATGCGAATATAGAAAAGCTGAAAGAGATTGAAGAAATTATTAAAGAATAATTATTTCATATATCTTACTTTACCACATTCAAGTCCTTCTCGAAATACTGGCGCAGGAAAGCCCTGAATTCTTCGGGCATCCTCACTACAAGCCTGCTGAATTCGCCTTCGCCGACAATCTCGCGTTTTTCCATGGTTTTTGCAATGTTCAGTGGAATTCCCTGCGCAACCATGTCGGGGCCCAGCAAATCCTTCAGCACATCCTCCAGATTGCTGTATTTTCTTTCCACTATCACAATCCAGTTTCCGTTCTCAATGAAGATGTTCCGATTGCGGTAGTGCTCGAGAAAGCTTTTCGCGTGACTGCTGAACACGCTCGGCCCTTCATTCTTTTCTATTTTCGGCAGGACCCATGTTTCCGCCTCCAACAGGATGATTGTCTCGTTTGCCGTGTAATAGTCCTTTCCTATAAGGGAAAATCCCTCCTTCTTCAGGACATCCTCTATCCTGTGCAAAGCCTTTCTCATCTGCGAATGATAGATATCAGGCTGGACTTGCGGAGAAGGGAATCTTATCGCGTAAAATTTCGTGCCCCTTTTTTCAATCTCCTCTTTTGCCTCATCTATTGTGTAAGGTCTTACAGCGTTCTTTTCAAACAGTCCGATGTTCGCGGTTCTCTCAAATTCCCTGCAGGCTTTCACGAACCTGTAAAAAGTTTCCACCGAGACCGCAGCGGCAACGTTCCTTTTCGGGTCAACTGGGTCCGGAACTATCAGCGGTTCCCCTTCCGCTTTGAACTCTTTTTCCTCCTTTTTTTCAATATGATTTATCACGGTTCCTGCGTTCCATTTCGACGCAGATTCTATCACATTCAAGAACGTGCCGAATTTTATCACAAGAAGCTCGCACAAATATCCGGAGAACCCCTGTACGGCCAGGTCCGCGCCATAGCATCCGCGCGCTGCAGCAAACTTTTTCAGGAGCCGCACCTCGTCCTGCTGTCCTTTCTTGTAGTCAAGATTCTTCAATACAAATTTCACATGGTGTGGGGTCCTGTCAACCGCTGATTTTATGTTCTGCGCGGAAGTCTCGTATGCGGGGACAACATCCATCACATAAATTTTTCCCTCTATCCTTACCAGTCCCGTGAGATAGGGATGTTCCGAATATGCTGCCCTGTATTTTCCTCCCAACGCCTCGAAAATGTCTTTCGCAGCCTGCAGCCCGTATTCCTCAAGCTTTTTTCTCAGCAAGTTCTCGTCAAAAAGCATGAACAGGTCAATTTCCGGCGGCGACAGCCAAGTATCCTTTGCTACCGAGCCGCAAAGAACCGGCTTCATTCCGTATATTTTTGAAGGTCCCTGCGCGGCAAGCAGGATTTTTCCGACAGCCTTGTTTAGCTGCTTTCTCTCCTCTTCCGAGGGCTTTATCTTCTTGAGAACATGATTTACGACTTC
>JAVHRC010000062.1:0-3281 GCA_036171435.1 Candidatus Aenigmatarchaeota archaeon | reverse complement strand
TGATGCGCTCGTTATAATACTTCCAGTAATATGAAGAGTTCCGTCATTTTCTACACGAAAGAAGTGCGCCCTGCCGTCTGATCCAGAACCAGCTATTACTATTCCCGGTGTAGCAGACATGGAAATATCTTGCGATTGAGATACCGCAAGCTGCTGCCCATTCTCGTCATATAAAATTGCTTCTGATGTAGTAAAAGGCATTGTATTTCTAACTTATTATTTAGTAAGTCTCCTCTGTAATCATTAAAGCTCCGCCGGTATCAGCAGAAAATATAACACAAACAGGTCCAGTATATTTCTCATTTTCAAAGAATGAATTTGGTCCCATTTTAACAGTGAACGAACTAGCGGAAGCACCAGTCGCTCCAAATTTTATATAACAAGTTCCTGTAGCTTCTTTGTATAGGTAAAATGCTCTTCTATTTGGATTTAACGGCAAAATTTGATAACTCGCCAGTGAAGCAGTCGCAGAAGAAACTGTTGTATTTGCCGCACCAACTTCCATTACAGACGCTGTAACAGTAGGAAGCCACGAAGCAACTTGAACTGATTGGGTGGCTACGGTAGCTACAGAAACCGATAACGCACCAGTAACGAACATTTCTCCCGTTGGGGCAATCTTGAATGGTTGCCAACCAGAAGAGCCAGAACCCATAATGGCTACGCCGGGCTGTATTGCTGTTATTGTCTGTGAGGACGTAACAACAACTTCATTTCCTTCACTATTATATAAAACTGATAAAGGCGATTCAAAACTCATTGGTTATAATCCTTATTACGCCACGATTCGTGTTCTAGAAATTTCAAACACCTTTAAGTAGGTGATGCTGTCAGTTATTGTTCTTTCTAATAGATTTGATGCCGTTCCATCATATAGTTTTAACGTAACAACAGTCGGTATTACTGGACATGGACCTCCATAGGTATATTCTTTTGATACTAGAAGAGTAGTTTTGCCAGCATCCGTATACCACTTGATAACATTGATATTAATCGGCGGAGAAACTGAATACTCTACTTCTCTATAAGTTCCAGCTTGATGTTGTCCTTGTGTCATTAAGAACAAATTACAGATATAGTCAATTGTGTTCTGTGTGCTAGAAAAATTTATACCTAGTTTAGTTTCAAGTGCTTCAATAGCATCATTAGCGTTTGAATGTTGATCGGAGTGTTTTAAGCCGGGTTGTTCTAATAAGGTGCCACCTGTTGGATTAGAAAACGCATCTACGGTATTTGGGAAACTAGTCGTCATGTTATTTCAGTTAAACTCCAAAAGTTAAAACAATATTACAAAATCTAAGTCGTTATTTCTAATAAGTATTCATAAGTAGCTCGCTCTCTTGTTCTGTGATTAACTAAGAATACAGCTTAAGCTTTTATCTTCCTCTTTACTTCCTTCTATTGGTAGGGTTCCACACTTTGGATAAGAATTAATTGATAGACCCGGCGAGGAGTTCCCTATAAGCCTTTTAACTCGTTTAGTTTACAAACGTACTCTTGGGTGTTATACTTGTCCAAAGAGGTTTAAATGGGCACTCATGCCGATACAGACGCCGTTATTCTAATGCGTGCTTCTCTTGCCGAGGAGGATGAACTTATTGAGGCGAGAAGGCATTTTGATGTATTTGAAAGTCGTGGGAGTATCCCGATTAACAAACAAGTCATTGGGAGATATTCCTGCTTGCCTTATTATGCTGAATTAGAGGCTAACTTAAAAGAACACAACTCTCATTTGATAGATAATCATTCTGCTCATATGTACATAGCGGATCTTGCGAACTGGTATGAAGACTTAAAAGACTTCACGCCTAAGACTTGGTTTTCTCTTGAAGATTTTAAGAGAGACAAGCCTGTTGGGAGTTTTGTTCTCAAAGGACAAACGAACTCTAAAAAAGCAGGCTTGGGATAAAATGATGTATGCTGCCACTGAAAAGGATGTGGATACGGTTTATAGCCGGCTAAATGATGATGGTTTTCTTAGCGATCAGAACATCTATATCCGTGAGTATGTTCCTCAGAGACAGTTTGGTATTGGCATTCGTGGTCTTCCCATTACGGAAGAATATAGGTTCTTTATTATGGATAGGCAGGTTGTTGGTTCTGGTTATTATTGGTCGCAATTTCCGGAGATTTCTGAAGAGAATAATTTGAGTGCCGACAGCGTTCCAAGAAAGTTTCTTGAAGATATTATTCTAAAAGTCGGCAACAAAGTTAGATTTTATGTTATTGATATCGCCAGAAAAGCAGATGGGAATTTCTGCGTAATTGAATTAAATTCGGGACAAATGTCTGGATTGAGTGATGTAGATCCGACAGAACTATATAAAAACATTAAGGTGGTGCTAAATTATGGATGACACTGTAAAAAAAATTAAACTCGCATCTTTCTTTTCTGGCTGTGGAGGACTAGATTTAGGTTTCAAGTTAGCTGGTTTTGAAACAGTCTTTGCAAATGATATCTGGAAGGGTTGCCACACTACATTTGAAAAGAACCACGGGATTATTATGAATAAGAAGTCTATTACCGATATTCTTCCTAGTGATATACCAGAAGTCTCTGGTTTCATCGGTGGACCTCCATGTCAAAGCTGGTCTCTAATTGGCGAAATGAGAGGAATTAAAGATGCTCGTGGAAAATTATTCTGGACTTATATCAATTTAATTGATAAAAAGCAGCCATCTTTCTTTCTTGCCGAGAATGTACCAGGAATTCTTTCTACTAAGCATATTGGTGAATTCCATAAGATCATCAAGCAATTTGAGAATATAGGTTATAACGTCTCTTACAAAATATTGAACTCTAAAAACTATAATGTTCCGCAAGAACGTAAACGTGTTTTTATTGTCGGTTACAATAAAGAGAAAATGGGAAATAAGGTTTTTGAATTCCCTGAACCTTCTGATCAATTATTATCTCTAAGAGATGCCATTGGAGATTTACCGCCGGCTAAAATAGCTAATGAAAAAAATCATACTGTTGATCAAGTCTTTAATCAAGAATATGCTCATGGAGGATTTTCATCGCTGTATATGTCCAGAAATCAAGTGAGAAGCTGGAACGAACAGTCTTATACAATTTTAGCTAGTGCCAGACACGCTTCACAGCATCCCAATGCTCCAAAAATGACACGTATTAATAAGAATCTGTTTGAATTCAAACGAGGATATGAACATTTATATCGTCGTCTCTCTGTTAGAGAATGTGCCAGAATACAAACATTCCCAGATAATTTTATTTTTTACTATAAGTGCATCAATGATGGCTATAAAATGATTGGGAA
>JAVHRC010000061.1:0-15640 GCA_036171435.1 Candidatus Aenigmatarchaeota archaeon | reverse complement strand
GAAATCATTAATAACATGACTGTAACAATAATCGCGGAGATTGCTTTTGCCATAAGAAAAGATGTGGAAAGAGAAATATAAAGATTAGAACAGAAACTTAAGAAAGCTATTTAAGCCTTGCTAAATATTGAAGTTATACAAAATTAATTATTTAAGTTGATAATCATGGCAGAGAAAGAGGAGCGCGTTTTCACGATACCGCTGAGAAAGGCTTTCGTAACGGAGCAGACGAACAGGGGTTGGAAGGCGATGGACATCACTCGCGCTTTTCTTGAAAGGCATATGGACGGAACCGTAAAAATTGGAAAAAGTATAAACGAGTCCATATGGGCGCGCGGAATGAGCAAGCCCCCCCGCAGAATACGCGTTCACGCAATAAGGGAAAAGATTGATGACGAGAACGTTATTTTCGCAGAGCTTGTCGGGACGGAGATAGTCAAGCCGACAGCGGAAGAGATAAAGAAGAAAGAGCAGAAGGAAAAGGAGAAAGAGAAAAAGATAAAGGAAGAACGCAAGGAGAGGAAAGGCAAGACGGAGGCGGAAAAGATAAAGGAGGAAAAGGAGGCTTCAGTTGCGCGCGAGACTGTGGAAGTGAAGAAAGAGGAGGAAAAGATTGAGGAGAAAGCTGAAGAGAAGAAATAATTTCCTGCCGATTCTAAGGTTTATAAATCTTACAGCTTATTCTTAGGTTAGCGTCGGGGTAGCGTAGCCTGGTAGCGCGTCAGACTCATAAATTGTTTATGAGAATTGAGGATTGAAAAAGCTTTCTTTAAAATCCTGTGAAATCAGAATGAATTCTGGAGGTCGTGGGTTCAAAGCCCATCCCCGACACCAATCCGATGCCTTAAAAAACGAGGTGGTAGCGATGGAGATAAATTTTGTAAAGGAAAAGGAAACAAAAAATACGGTCCGGTTCATGGAAGTTCCGGAAGAGGGAAAGCCTCCCGTGGTTTCAACTTTGTACCTGCAAAAATGGTTCATAGGAAACGCGGAGAAGGTAAAGGTAACAGTAGAGAAATTATAAACGCAGGGAATCTAATCTGATTCTTGCGCATCAAACTATCCAACAACATCACCGTTTCCCGCGGGGAGGAATTTTCCGAAATCATCCGCGGGTATCGCCTCCGCGAAAGGCTTGTCCTCCGGCGAGGCTTTTGCAATCAGCTTTGCGCTTATCTGTTTTGCAAGCTCGCCGTGCGGCTTTGATCCAGGAATTATCGGCACGAAATATTTTGCATGCGCACTTATTCCTTGTACGGTTCCGCAAACGGGATAAGCAAGCGTGTTTCCCCCTTCATCATTTTCAAATTCTATTCCGATTGCGATTTTCAGGCTGATGTTCCTTATGAAATTCTTCTGGCCGTAAATCATGAAGCCACCTTTTGCAAGGCTTGTGCCCGCGGGCGCTTTTTTGCTCACCTGCTCCGGAGTTATCCAATAAACGTCCGCGGAGCCGAGACGCCTTTTCCATGCGGAGCTGTATGCCGCAGCGAACTCCGCCGCCTCTCTTACGGCTTCGCCGGATATTTTTTTCCCGTCGGATTTTACAACCGTCAGCGGCGCGCCGTGCACATCCGCGTGAAGCGCAATATCATCCTTTTCCATATGCTTCTTGAAAATCATTTCGTTCTGCGTTGCATCCCTTCCGCCGATGACAAGGAAATTGTCTTTTGTGAAAAACCATCTGAATTTCTCATACCATTTCTGCTGCACCTTTTTTCTCATCGCAATCTTTTTTTCTTTTGGCCTTTCCCTTATGACGGCTTCTTTCATATCCGCCTCCATCTTTTTCATGGAATTTTTCGCAGCCTCTCTTTTTCTTCTTGCCTGCTTTGCCGCATCAAAATAGTTCCCTGCATTTTCCCTTGCTGTTTTCCGGAATTCTATTTCAACATCGGGCTCAATGACTGCAGTCCCTTTCTTTTCCCTTATTTCCATTATTCTGATGTTCCCGAAATTCCCTTCCTTCAGCGCTGTTTTTATTTCCTCCCAGCTTTTTTTCACGCTCCTTTTTTCGTCTATCATGCCTATTATTGCCTGAATTTGTTCTATGTTGCCATTGACGAATTCCCCTTTTTGCATGCTTTCCTTTTCTTTCTTGTCCCACTTCTCCAAATCAGATTTTTGCGCTTGGATAATTCTTTCGTATTTGCCTTCCGTTTCGGATGCGGCATTCCCTTCCTCCTTTTCCAGACTTGTAAAAAACTCGTCAAGCGCCTGCGAGAATTCCGGAAAATATTTCTTTTCACGGCCTTTGTAAATCTGCATTTCCACAGGCGCAAAATCAGCGGCTTTGCCGTTTTCGAGAATAATATTCGGCTTGAACTCTTTCGGCAGCTCCTGAATAGAATCAAAAAGTTTTTTAGTTTCATTGTCGCCCATATCCCTGCATTTTTTGCTCTTGTCAACTCCCGCCATTG
The DNA here is from genome assembly GCA_036171435.1 of Candidatus Aenigmatarchaeota archaeon. Taxonomy (GTDB): domain Archaea; phylum Aenigmatarchaeota; class Aenigmatarchaeia; order Aenigmatarchaeales; family DAIDAN01; genus DAIDAN01. The sequence continues at coordinate 13,220 of JAVHRC010000061.1, read as the reverse complement.
CGCAAGCTTCTTCCGCGTATTTTCCGGAAAGGTTCATTGCCGTGGCGAGGAATGCCGCTACTCCCTTTTCGCTTTCCGTTATGGCTTTCCGAAACTCGGAGAATTCCATTTCAAAGGGGTTGCTGACTGGAGGCGGATACAGGTACTGCATCTTGGATGCTATTTTTCTGGACTTCCAGGTTTGCGCTTCAAGCGGCATCAGAATAGTTTTTGCCTTGTCGCAGAATATCGCATTTCCCTTTGAGAACAGCTCAAGAATCAGGATATTGCTTTCGGTTTCAATTTCCAGAATCCTTTCAAATCTTGTTTGTTTGACAGAAACAATTCTCTGTCCGCTCAGGTGTTTGCGGAGGTATTGCGAGAACATTCCATTTGAAGCCTCGCGCTTGTATTGCGTCATGAAAAGTTTTCCGGGCTCAAAAAAAAGCTCCACCGTGCCCCTGCCGGAGATGAAAATTTCAATACGCAGCTGTTTTGCCTTCTGGAAAACCTTTTGTATCCTTCCGCCCGAAAGACCGGCAAGCTCGTTCCCGAGCATCATCAAGTCAAACGCTGACATTTCTTTCCTGTCTTTTCCGTTTTTCAATCACATCACTTCCTTTTTAGTTTTATGAAACTGAAAACAATCATGACTATCCCAACAGCAACGAGTGTCAAAGACAGCCAGTTTATTGCAGGAACTGCTGCAGCTGAACCTGTTACTTGTTCCGTTATTTCCGCAGATTTCTCCATTGCGGATTGCACCATGCCGCTTCCTTGGTAAAAAACATTTTCTGCAAAGAAGTTCGCGGCACCGAAAAATGCGAATACTATTCCAATTGACAATGTCAGAATGATGCTAATTGGCATTTTTGGAGCTATCAGATTCTTCCCCTTTTCCGTTATATCATAATAAATCCACTTGTGCCCCGTGTCATTTTTCCTTACCAGCCCGGAGGCTTCCATAACCTTCAGGTGCTCATTCACAGTTGAAGGCGCGAGCCCTATCTCTTTCGAAATGTCCGCGGCTATTCTCCTGCTTTTGTGAAGAATTTTTAAAATCCTTATGCGCGCGTCAGCTGACAGCGCCTTTATTGTTTGCTTGTCGATTTCGATATGAGACACCTCTTACCTAATCGTTCACAAACAAAACTAATAAGCTTATCGTTTTATCGCAGAAAATTATCATTCGGTCCGGACCGAATGAAAACCAAACCCTTAAATATCCGATCTTGGGATATGTAAATATGAAAAAATTAATCCTGGTTATTGGAATTTTAATTGTTGTGGCAATATCTTTAATTTACTGGTACTATCCGAAAGATAATGGAGTCCCCACGGGAGACACTGTAATAATCAGACAGGCAGGAGGCTCCGCGCTGCTCATAAAAGAGTGTTCTGATAAAAATTATGTCGGAAACATTTCGGATTATATAATTATTGGAACAGTGGAAAAGGTTGAAAGCAGGCAAAGCGAAGGAAAGATTTTCACCTACAGCGACATATTAATCGACAAGTATGAAAAAGGAGTTCCGTTCCAGACAAATAAAATCCAGATTATAACGCCCGGCGGGACTGTTGGAGATATTACGCAGACGGTTGAGGACCAGCCAACACTTCACCAGGGCAAGAATGTAAAGCTGTACATACGCCAAAACAGCGGAGAATTATCAATATCCTGTGGAATAATGGGAGTCGATGAAATCAAATAAAGATGATAATATGAAAAAACTAATCTTGCTCGGAATTATTGCCGTGGTTGCGCTCGCGGGAATCTATTATTTTTTCCCGCAGACTTTTCAGCAGATTGCTGACAACCAGCCAAAGCAATTTTCCTCGGCGGCGGAGCTGAACGCTTTCATAAATGCGAGCTCTGGAATGGGAACATACGGCGGGGCTATTGCGAGCAACATGGCTGTTGGAGCGCCTTCCACATCAGGTGCGGCGCAAAAATCCATTTCTGATATTTCGCAACAATCTTCCAGCGAATCAGGTGCGCCGTCTTCCGGCGGCTCCGTTGACTATTCCCAAACAAATATCCAAGTTGCGGGAGTTGACGAGGCAGACATTGTGAAGACCGACGGAAAGTATATTTATGCAGTCTCCGGAAGCAAGGTTCTCATTCTTGACGCATATCCCGCGGAAAACGCGAAGATTGTCTCGCAGATTGAGACAAACGGAACAGTGAGCGAGATTTTCATAAACAAGGACAGGCTCGTCATATTCGGGCAGAAAAGCTATGAATATTCGATATTGGCGACGGGTGCTGCAGGAGGCGTTTCAGGCACGTCAAGTGCGGTATCAGAAAAAATGATGGCGCGTCCCGACATAATGCCGAGGTATTATTCCCCGCGAACTTTCGTTGGCGTGTACGACGTTTCCGACAAAACCAGCCCAAAGCTTGCAAGAAACATTTCTGTTGACGGAAATTATTATGACTCGCGGATGATAGGCGATTATGTTTATGTTATAGCGAACCAGCCCGTGTACAATTACGGCGGAGGCCCTGTGCCTTTGCCGGTTATCTATTCCGGCAGCGCTGCCAAAGAGATATCAGCAACAGACATTTATTATTTTGGCATGCCGGACAACTCGTTCATATTTACAAACATAATATCGCTAAACACGCAAACCGGCGAGGAGCCTGCAAGCAAGACATTCCTAATGGGTTATAGCCAGAACATCTACGTGTCGCAGAATAATATTTATTTGGCTTACCAGAAAAGGGTGAGCGAATTCAAGATTTATGACAGGATGATTGACGAGATTATCCTGCCGCTTGTTTCTTCCGATTTCAAAAACAAGATAAGCGAAATAAGGAATTCAAACTCAAACAGTTATGATAAAATGCAGCAGATAGGAAACCTGTTTAATGAGTATCTTGGAACTTTGAATCCGGAGCAGGCTGCCGCGGTTATGAAAACGGCCGAACAGAAAGCGGCTGTTCTACAGGCGGATATCGCGAAGGAGATGGAAAAGACAGTCATTCACAAAATCTCGATTGACAGCGGAAAGATAGAGTACAAGGCAAACGGCGAGGTTCCGGGACAGCCGCTCAACCAGTTCTCAATGGACGAGAACAAAGGCTATTTCAGGATTGCGACCACGACAAGCGGAAACAGTTGGGGAATGGTTACAACAGGAACAATGCAGACAGCCACGGCGGTTCGCTCAATATCAGAACAGACAACAACCCAAGGCGCCGCGCAGGCAAAGACTGAAACACAGGTTTTGCAGGAAAAGGCGCAGTCTGATTCGGCTTTAAGCCAGACAACTCCGCAGAATATTGGTACCGGCGCGACAACAACGGGAGAGCAGAAATCGATATTGCAAACTCCGACTGTTCCTGTGCAAAATATTGCGCCTGTTCCAGAGCCGCAGATATCAGGACCGCAGAATCATGTTTATGTTCTTGACGGCGATTTGAAGATTGTCGGAAAATTGGAAGATATGGCAGGCGGCGAGAGGATTTATTCCGTCCGCTTTTTGGGGGACAAGGCATACATGGTGACATTCAGGCAAACTGACCCGCTGTTTGTTATTGATTTGTCCATCCCGACGAATCCGAAAGTTTTAGGATACCTGAAAATACCCGGTGTTTCCGATTATCTGCATCCTTATGACGAAACGCATGTCATCGGCGTGGGAAGGGATGCTTCGGAACAGGGAAGAATAACAGGAATGAAACTCTCGCTGTTTGATGTCTCGAATGTTTCAAGCCCGATAGAGGTTTCAAAATACATAATCGGCGGACAGGGCACATCATCGGATGCGCTGTACGACCACAAGGCTTTCCTATTTGACAAGAAGAAAAATTTGCTTGTGATACCCATCTCTGAATATGGTGCAAATTGGCAGAATTATTGGCAGGGCGCTTATGTTTTCAATCTGGACTTGGCGAACGGCTTTGCGCTGAAAGGGAAGATAACTCATATGAATAACATCAACTCCAGCGAAACGTATTATTATGATTATACGTCGCAGATAAGAAGGTCTTTGTTTATTGAGAATACGCTTTACACAATCTCGAACAAAATGGTAAAGATGAACAGTTTGTCGGATTTGAGCGAGATAAACAAGGTGGAGTTTCCAGTTCAGGAAACAGGATATCCTTACAGGATTTATTGAAATGAGAAATATTCTTTGAAGAATCGGAAGGCGATGACTTCAATATGAGTCATCTTCCATCTCTTCGTCCGCATCATCCGTGGAAATTTCTTTTTCTTTCTGCTCTTTCTTTGTATCGTTGTTCAGCTTCTCGAAGAATTTTTTCGCGTCCTCGGGCTTTTCCAATCCGAAATAATTTGCGAACTCTTTTGTAGCGATAAGCGCTTTTGTTCTGCTCTGTTTAACGGCGCGTATCAGTCCTCTGCCCTCAAGGTCGCGGACATATTCATAGGCGCGGTTTCCTATCACTTTCACGATTTCCGATTGCGTAATGGGCTGCTTGTACGCGACGAGTGCAAGTACACGGAGCAGCCCTTTGTTCAAGTCCTGATAAGGCGTGAGATGCCTTACTGACGGAACATATTCCGGCTTCACGCGAAGCTGGTAGCCTTCCTTGCTCTCTATGAGAATTATGCCGCGCTCCTCTTTTGCCAGCTCTTTTTTTAACTCTTCAATAATACTTTTTGCAGTCTTCTCATCTTCTATCAGCTGTGACAATTCCTTCAGCGAAAGCGGCTCGTTCGCCATAAACAGCGCGGATTCTATCAATGCCTTTTTATTTACCATAAATATCAAGAAGTATTCGGATTCGGAATTAATAAATAAAATATTTGTCTGGAAAATATTGGTGGACCGGGCGAGAATTCCTCTCGCTATTTCGAATTCGCGAAGCCAATCTTCCTTTCTTTTGCTTGAGATTTTCTTTCGAGAAAGAAAAGCTCACTCGCGGCCTCTTGCTTGCGAAGCAAGTGTCATTCCAAATGTCTACCATTAGGCTGCTGAAAGTAAACCTGGAACCCTGCTGGGGGTTCTGGTACTAGACCACCGGCCCGTTACCGTATTTTTGTTTGTAAAAGCTTTATATAACTTCGGAATTCATAAAAGTATATGCCAAAAACAACCAATGTTTCGAAAGCGCATTCTGTTTCTAAGAAAATAAAGACGAAGTCTGTTTCAATTCCTGATAATGTCATGAAAGTCCTGAAGTCGGTGAAAGACCCGCACACGGGAGAGTTTATTTTTGACGCTGGAATGCTTACAGATATAAAAGTTTCGGGAAAGAAAGTGAAAATGAAGCTCGTGGCGCCCGGATTGGGATGCGAGTGCTGCGGCATGATAGGGACAATGACGAACGAGCTGACGGAAGGTTTGAAAAAGATCGGATACGAAGCTGACATAGAAGTCGGATTATAAAATGCGAATTTTTTCGCGGGGTTGTTTGCTTGAACGGCAAAATTTTTGACGAGCAATGCAGGCTTTGCAGGTTTCTCGGCACCTCTCCGCCGTGCGCAAGGACAAACGTAAGAAATGTCGTCGGCGTGGACGTCTGCACCGGATACGAGGCAGTTGAATTATGAAGATTCAATTTGCCCGCAACAAAGCTTTATAAAGGTTGGGAGCGACTGTATTCTTACCTAACTGCGCTTGTAAGGTTGCGTACTTTTCCTTGGTCTTAAAAGATGAAGGAAGTTGCTTTTTCTTACGGCTTAAAGTGGGTCGTAGTTTGTTAATGCGCGAAGAAAGATTTTTTGATTAAATAATTAAGGAATGTGCGTTTCTAACGGCTATGTAAAACAAAAGCTATGTAGTTGCAACCTATGCAATTTATGATTATGGGTTTCTACAGGCTAAATAAAAAAGGTGAATTAAATGGGATTTGGTGAAAGAAGGAGTGGAGGTAGTAGAGGAGGTTTCGGCGGCGGAAGAAGCGGCGGATTCGGCGGCGGAAGAAGCGGCGGAAGCAGCTTCGGCGGCGGAAGAAGCGGCGGATTCGGCGGAGACAGGCCAAGGTTCGAAAGGACTGAGCCAGCTCCAGTTGCAGTCGGCGAGGAATATGACGTTGAGATAACGGAAGTCGGCAGCAAAGGAGACGGAATAGCAAGGGTAAAGAACTTTGTCGTATTCGTGCCTAACGTGAACAAGGGAGACAAGGTAAGGATAAAGATAAAGGAGCTCCGCGGAAGGTCTGCAGTCGGTGAAGTTGTAGGAAGCGGTTCTGAGAAATCGGAGTCTGCGTCTGAAGAGACTGTTGAAGAGGCTTCTGAGGAAGCGTCTGAAGAGGAAAAGTAGGAAGAAATTCCTACCTTTTTTTATTTTTTTATTGGCTTTTATAATCTTACAAATTCTAATTATTCTATGGAAAAATTCATTAAAAACTTTAAGCACTATTCTGGAGTTCATTGCGAAACTACTGCATTAAGAGATATTTTTACATACAACGGTATTAGACTGAGCGAGCCGATGCTGTTTGGATTGGGGGAAGGATTGGGTTTTATTTATTGGAAATCCAAGCAGATGAAATTTCCGTTTGTTGGCGGAAGAGACAAAGAATTGAGCGATAATTTATGTAAAAACCTCAACATCAGGAAACAAGACCACTTCTCCTCAAGCTTCAGCAAAGCATGGAATGAAATCAAGAAATTGATAGATAATGATATTCCTGTTCTTCTCAAACTTGATATGTTTTATCTGGAATATTTTAAAAATCCGCAGCATTTTGGAGGGCATACTGTTGTTCTGGCAGGCTATGATAATGAAAGTGTTTATCTGGCAGATAGTGTTTTTGAATCCATGCAAAAGGTATCATTAAAGAATTTTGAGCTTGCCAGAACCTCGAAAAGCAAGCCATTCCAGCCGAAAAATTATTACGCGACTTTTGAGTTTCCAAAATCTTTACCTGATTTAAAGAATGTGATAAAGAAATCAATAAAAGAAAATGCGGAGAATATGCTTAATCCGCCGATAAAAAATCTCGGTGTTGAAGGAATAAAAAAATTCGGCGAGGAAATTATAAAATTCTCAAAATATGACACTTCTATTTACAAGTACCTTTACATTTGGCTTGAAAAAGCGGGTAATGGCGGCTCTTGTTTCAGGAATCTATATAAAGATTTTCTGAAAGAATTTTTGGAATATGTAAACAATAAAAATTTACAAACTGGATATGAAAAATATCAGAATATTGCTAAAGCATGGAGAGATATTTCAGATTTATTGTTGGAAATTGGCAAAGGTGAAACTGAAAGACTGAAAGACATTCAGGAAAAGATTTTTGAAGTATACATGCTTGAAAAATATGCTTTACAAATATTAAAAAGAGTATAAACTAAATTAATCTTATGATTATCCTTGCTGTCAGCGACCTTGACTCGCTGGAAGGCGATTATGAACAGTTCTGGAATTTGCTTGAGAAGGCGGAAGAGCCCAATCTTTTTCTTATGGCGGGCGATATGTATTTGTCAGATACACCTGAAGATTACAAAATCATCATCGAACATTTCAAAAATCTGGGATGGAAGTGCCCGATAATCGCGTGTTTCGGAAACCGTGAGTTCGAGCAGAAATATGATGAGATAAAAAGCATCTGCGGAAGCAGAATAAAATTTCTTAATGACGAATCCGTCAAGATAACTATAAAAGGAAAAACAGTCGGCATCGTCGGAAGCAAGGGGTGCATTGACCAGCCCACGTTCTGGCAGATAAAAACAATTCCAAACATAAGGAAATTCTATAAGGAACGCGCCGAGAAAATAAGGCAATTGCTGGCAAGCCTTAAAACCGATGTAAAAATCCTCCTCACGCATTATGCGCCCTCATACCAAACGTTAAAAGGCGAGAACTCAAGAATATATGGGGGGCTTGGCTATAATGGACTTGAGAAAGCGCTGGTTGAAACCAGAACAACTTTTGCGATTCACGGACACGCCCACCTCGGAAGCCCTCTCGGCTTTGCCGGCTCGATACCGATATTCAATGTTGCGCTGCCTGTGAACAGGGGACTTACAAAGATTGATACGGATAAATTGCCCGCGCCGCAGAAAAAAGGATTGAACAGGTTTTTATAATGGCAGGAAAATATATGGGAATTATTGCAATCCCGCATCCGAGAAAAATATCCATGGTAATAAAGATATTTTTTAGCTTGATTTTCTTGTCTTACGGGCTTGCCGGCGTTCTATATCCTGCAATATTGCCGCAGGCAATAACTTCCTTGATTCCTTCCGAAATCATTTCCATAAGCCGCGAGAATATAATACTGATAAGCGCGTTTGTTTCCATGCTTCTCGGGTTTTTTCTGATGATGAAGGGAAACGAATAAATCTGCAAACGGCAGGAAAAATGCATTCTTGCCGAATTTTTCCGAATTATTTAAGTTCTTCCTTCCATTTCTTTAATGAAGTGATAATCATGTCGGATGAAGCAAAAAAAGCGGAGCAACAATTTAGATTGAAAAAGCTTGTGCAGCAGCTCGAAGCGATGAGAGGCAGGCACACGGAGCTCGTAAGCGTTTACATTCCCGCGGGCGCATCCCTTAATGATACAAACAACATTCTCGCGAGCGAGATATCCCTGACGCAGAACGTGAAAAGCAAGGCAGTAAGAAAAAACGTCATAGACGCGCTAACAAAAATAGTTCAGCATCTCAAGCTTTACAAAAAAACGCCCGAACACGGGCTTGCGCTTTTTGCAGGAAACGTTTCCGAGCAGGAAGGCAAGACTGACATAAGGATTTGGGCGGTTGAGCCGCCGGAGCCTGTCACAGTAAAGCTCTATTGGTGCGACCAGAAATTCGAGCTGGAACATTTAAAGCAGCAGCTGAAAGAAAAGGAAGTCTACGGACTGGTTGTGCTTGACACAAAAGAAGCCACCATCGGTTTGCTGAAAGGAAAGTCCGTGCAGGTGTTGCGGCATCTCGAGTCCATTGTTCCCGGCAAGTTCATAAAAGGAGGGCAAAGCGCAGCCCGCTTCACGCGCGTTCGCGAGGGGCTGATAAACGACTGGTACAAGGAAGTCGGCGAGGCGATAAAGACCGCATTTTCCGCGGAGATAAAAGGGATTATTCTTGGCGGTCCCGGAATGAGCAAGGATGATTTCCTGAAGGGGGAATATATCGGAACAGATTTGAAGAACAGTGTTTTGGGAACCATAGACGTCGGCTATACCAGCGAACAGGGATTGCACGAGCTGATTGAAAGGAGCGGGGACATTTTGAAGGAGGCTTCCATTTCGCGCGAGCGCGAGATTGTGAACAAGTTCCTGACGGGATTGCAGAAGGATACCGGCTTGTCCATTTACGGAATAAGAAGCATTCTGAAAGCTTTGGAAAGCGGCGCAGTTGAAAAGATTCTGGTTTCGGAAGGATTTGACTGGAAGAAGTTTGAACTAATCTGCCCATCTGGACATGCAGAAAAAAAATTCGGAAAAGAGGACACTGAATTTATATGCCCGATATGCGGACAGAAAATGCAAACCATCGGCGAACAGGACGGCATCGACGCGGTCGAGCAGATAGCGGAAAAATACAAAACGGAAGTGGAAATAATCTCGCAGGAAACAAAGGAGGGCGAACAGTTTTATCAGCTCGGCGGCATTGGCGCGATATTAAGATGGCGGACGCAGTAAGAAAGAAAAGCAATCAGCAGCAAGCTCCTGCACAAGAGCCGCAGTTCTTCGGTCCGTATTCGGATGTGCAAATATCATCCACAAAAGTCCTGTATCCGCAGTCCACATTCGGGCTGCAACACAATGGAGTTCCGTTTCTTGGTTTGTATTCTATCATAATATCACTAAAACTAATACAGCAGAAAAAGATTTAAAGCTATCTTAGAACTTCTCCGCCTCCTCAATCAGCATATTCGGGATGTCGCCGTCTATTATTTCGAATTTCAGCCTGCACTTGTTGCAAACCAGTTTCTCATTTTTTCTATCGTATTCCAAGTCTCCTTTGCATTTCGGGCAGGCTAAAACATCGAGAAGCTCTTTCGGGATGGGCATATCATTACCGTTTATTTCTTCATTGCGCTCATCAGCAGTCCCTTTACGATAAATATCGCGCCCGTGAGCAAGAGCAAGTCTGAAATGCTCCAGCCGACTTTTACCGCGACTCCGAACAATATCAAAAGAAGTCCCATTGAAATAATTTTGTTGTGCTTCCCTCCGCTACAGCATTCGTCTTTTTCTTTTACGACATTTGCGTTCTTTCTTCTTCCTCTTGGCATAGTAAATCACCTGAGATAAAATTGAAATCTGGATTTATAAATGTTCGGAATTCTCAAACTTTCGGGTAAATATTCCTGTTTATCAGCACGCGGTCAGTTTTTACTGCCAGCCCTTTTCCCTTTCCAAGCATCTGTTTGCTGTCCATTTGGGAAAAGCCGATAGCCACCAATTCGCCTTTCAAGGAAAATATTCCGACAATTTCCCCATTTTCTATCCCTTCCTCTATTCTTGAAATTCCGTTTGAATAAACGGGCGCCCCCGAGGTAATGTTATGTATTGCCGAATCTTTCACTACAACATTTTTTATATTGTCCGCAACGCGTTCCATCGGCAGAATCATATTTCGCAAAGGCTCCTCGTTCCCGCTTTTGTAAAATTCGTATGCGTCCTTCAAATCCTGCAAACTGACTGACTGCTCCTCCGTGAAGATTCCCGCTCTTGTTCTGCGCAGTTCCTGCATGTGCGCCCCCGTTCCGAGCTTTTTCCCGATGTCAGAACAGAGCTTTCTTATGTATGTTCCCGCTTCGCAGCCTACACGCATGAGCACGTCACGCCCGCTTATCTCAATAATATGCAGATAATAAATCTCGCGCTGCCTTTCCTTTCTCGCTACAGCTGATTTCTTCGGCGGGGTTTGTAGTATCTTTCCCACGAACTCCTCGCAAACTTTTCTTATCTTTTGTTCCGGCAGCTCCTTGTGGATGTTCATCAATGCGACATATTCCTTCCTGCTTGAGAGCAGGATTGGCATTAACTTTGTCGCGTTTTCCAGCGCTATCACGAGAACTCCCGATACACGAGGGTCAAGCGTTCCGCCGTGCGAGAGTTTGTCCAGTCCGAGAATTTTCTTGACGAAAGAATCAACCATCCGGCTTGTCGGCCCTGCAGGCTTGTCTATCACGACAATTCCGTTGTGCAGCAGTTCTTCAACCGTTCGCGCGCCCGGATACTTGCCGTATGAAACCAGCGATGCTTCCTCGGATTTGATAAGAAATTTTTTCTGCATAATAGAGTTCCTTTAGTGAAGTATAAATTAGTATGGTGCCCCGAACGGGCAGCGATGAAGAAATACAGAGCCTACCCTTCCAAATGAAAAAGCTAACTCTACACAAAACTCCAATTCCAAGCGATTTTATATTTTTATTATATCTTAAGAATATAAAGGTTGCAGTATCACTTTTCAGGAGATGCAGGGTTTGCATTCAACCTGTTTGACTTTATGTTTCCTTATTCGAAAGATTAAAATAATGCATAATATATTATGGGAATTAATATGAAAACCCATGACGTGGAACGGCTTGATGAAAAGGACGAGGAAATCGCCGAGGCTCTTATTTCTTTGGGCATTAGCAGGTATGTTGCAAGGACGTTGGCTTGTCTTCAAAATATGGATGAGGCTACTGCTGCTGAGTTTGGTGCAGCCCTGATGCCTTCTCAACCTGAAGTCAGCATTGCTATGAAAGAGTTAAAGGAACGCGGCTGGATAAGTGAGCATGAGGAAAAGAAGACGGGCAAAGGAAGACCGTATAAGGTATACTCGCTTAAAGCTGGTTTAAAGGGTATAATCGCTCACCTTGAAAAACAACAAAAGAAAGGCATTGAAGAGACGCAGTCAAAGATTAAGCGATTGAAGGAACTTGGAAAACAATGACTTAATAATTACATAATTTGTAATTATGGTGTATTAAAATGATTAGCATTGTCTCTTTTTTGAACCATATGCATCATTAATGGAACAATAATAAACAAAGTTAGCAGCCTCATCCCAACCGGCGGAAACATATTCTACCAAAGCAGTAGACTATAATTTCCGACAAAGACTTGCTGAATGAATTGGTAGTCTATTTATACTCGTCTACCTAAATTGGTAGTGTAATCTAATTAGACTACCAAGTTGATATATATGACGAAAGAAATGCCTGAATGGCTAAAGGGGTATTACCATCAGCTTTGGGAGAAGCATAGAAATGAATCTTTCAAATTCCAGACTGCCATGAAAGAGTTGGGTATAAGCAAGAAAATGATTACAAAGACGCTTTTGGAAATTGAAAAGAGGGGATTTCTAAGCAAGGAAAGAAGTCCAATCGACTACAGGGCAAAAGTTTACAGGCTGATATCTCCAGAAGATATCAAATTTGCGGTTGGGTTTTATCCGTTAATAAAAAAAGAAAAAATCGAAAAATTAACTTTGATAAACAAATTAGTTCTTATGGAAGACAAGCTCCCGTATGCGGTAACAGGCAGCAACGCAGCTTACCATTACCACAATTATATTAATCCGCCAAAAACAGTGGAGATAAAAATACATCTTGGCGATGCTGGCAAATGGATTGCATTTTTGACAGATGAAAAAACAAGAGTGTTTCTTGGTGATGTAATAGAATCCAGGAAAATAAGCAATTATGTCAAATTATTGCACTCGGATATGGCACTTGATTCTATAAGAACAAAAACAAAAGAAGGCTACTACATAGAAAAGCCGGAATTTCTTATCATAGAGCTTTTGAGGAGGCAGACTCAAACCAGTATCATTGAAGCCGTTGCCATAATTTTAACCAACAGAACAAGCCTGCTATGGAGCGGCCCTGCTGGCTTGCCTGATCTTGCAAAATCATGGGGGGTCTCAAGAAGGCTGGGCTTTTTATTGGACGCAATTAACTTAGAGGCAAGAAGAAAAATAATAAATCCGAAAATAATCGAGCAAATAAAGAAGTATGCAGAAGGGAAAACTGGCGAAATATTTCCGGGAGACGAGATATTTTTAGCAAAATTTGAAGATTTAAGAAATAAAAAAGCACATAACGTACTATTAACGGAAAAGGAAAAGTTTGAAATCGAGAAGCTGGAAACGCAATTCGAAGGCTATAAAAACTTAAGCGAAAAATGGGGCATGCACATAATACTGCCAAGATTGGTTATTCATAAAGTATTGGAAGATTTGGGTGTTAAATTTGGAAAAGTCTGAAGCCATTAAACTGGAAGCGGCCAGCCTTAAAGACTTGTTAAAGATAGAATTGGAAGCAAAAAGGTTCGGGATAGATTTGGTCCTCATAGGCGGATATGCGGTCAGGGCG
>JAVHRC010000060.1:13083-15937 GCA_036171435.1 Candidatus Aenigmatarchaeota archaeon | reverse complement strand
GGACTGCAAAAATAAACCGCCTGATGGAAATATGGAACTGCACAAGAAGGCCGGAGATGGCGAGGATGAAGATTTAGAAAAGAATTAAACCTATTTAAACCTTACAGATTATTATTTGTTTGCGAATAAATTTAAAAGCGATTATTATGGCATTGGACGAATTTTTGTCAGCGGGAGTGCACATCGGGATGAAGCAGAGAACGAAGGACATGGAAAGGTTCATCTACAAGATAAGGCCCGACGGCCTCGCTGTCCTCGATGTCCAGACAATACAGAAAAGGATAGAGATTGCTGGAAAATTCCTTTCCAAGCACAAGAACATAATGGCAGTATCAAGAAAACCCATCGGACAAAGGGCAGTGAAAAAATTCGCGGATACAATAGGCGCAAAGCACGTAATAGGAAGATTCCTTCCGGGAACACTGACAAACCCGAGCTTCAGGAATTTTTTCGAGCCTGACGTAATTATTATCACGGACCCAGTCATCGATTCGCAGGCAATAAAAGAGGCGATAAAAGTCAGGATACCGATAATTTCATTCTGCGACACGATTGACGAGACTTCCAACATTGATTTTGTTATACCATCGAACAACAAGGGGAAGAAGTCAATAGCGCTTCTTTACTACCTTCTTGCAAAGGAGATTTTGAAAAACCGCGGCACGCCCGAAGGCGAGATAAAAATAAAGGCGTCTGATTTCGAGGCGCGCGAGTCAAGGAAAGAATGAGAATTTAAGCTTTCTTGTCCAGATATTTCTGATATTATGGCGCCGCCAAAAAGGGCTTCATCTGAACCGATTTATTTCCCGAAGTTGCCTAAAAATGCTTCTGCAAGCGGTTCTTGCCTTTCACGCGAATACTATGGCTGCCCTTGGTGCAAAGAAGATAGTTGCACACAACGAATAAATTCTGGGGGTTCGTCTTTGTACAATCAAAAGAAATAAAATCAATTTAAATTCCTGCTCCTAATTCATTCTCATGCCGGTAAACGCCACAGTAGAATTTTACAAGGCTGAAAGCCATTATCTTGCAGCGAAAACGCGCGAGGAAAAGATTGCCGCGCTCGAGGAGATGATAAGGACTGCGCCGAAGCACAAGGGCGCAGAATCAATGCTCTCGCAGTTGAAGCAGCGGCTCGCGAAACTGAAATCGCAGAGCGAGAGCAAGTCAGCAAGAAAGATGTCCAACATCCCGAAAGAAGCCGACGCACAAGTCTGCATTATCGGATTGACGCGGTCTGGAAAATCCGCACTGCTCCGCAAGATAACAAACGCGAAGCCGAAAATCTCGGAGCAGCCTTACACCACGACAAAGCCGGAAGTCGGCGTCGCCGATTATTGCGGCGTAAAACTGCAGCTTATAGAAATTCCCTCATCATTCCGCCGCGAGCATATGAGCACTGCGCAGAACTGCGATGCCATTGTCATTATGGTCAGGAATGAGAATGAAAAGGAAGCGATGAAGGGCGTGATTGAACAATTTCGCATAAAAAAGCCGTCCTGTTTTGTCTCCCTTAACGATAATGCCGAAGAGGTAAAGAAAAAAATATGGAACACGCTGCGCCTGATAAAAGTCTACACGAAAGAGCCCGGAAAAAAGGCGGAAAAAAAGCCGATGGTTCTGAAAGCGGGCTCAACCGTCGGCGACGCAGTTGCCGACATCCACAAGGACTTCCTGAAATTCTTCCGCTTCGCGCGGATTTGGGGCTCCACGAAATTTCCAGGCGAGAAAGTCGGATTGGAGCATAAGCTGAAGGACGATGACGTTATGGAGATACATGCGGGATGAAAAATCCTTAAATAGAAGTTCGCATAATTTATAGCTATTGAAATAATCCGATTTGGTTTCTATGGCTGACCTCACAAGAACGAACGAACTTCCGCAGAACTGGTACGGCGGCGTGGACAAGGCGAAGGAGAAGGCAAGAAAGCTGCTGAACAAGATAGTTGTGATTGACCAGAACACTTCCGTTGTGATTGGAAAGCTCGCTTCCGTTGACATTGACAAGCTGTGGAGGTCGAACGTACCGTATTGCAGGCTTCTCGTGAACGATTCGTTGAGGTTCAGGCTTGACGGGAAGCTGGAAGCGAAGCTTGGCGGCGAGGAGGTTTTTTTCGTGAACAAGCCGCAGATGGTGATGACCGTGGACGAAATGGAAAAGACGCACCCGAAAATCCACGACGAATTCTACAAGAACTGGGTGAAGACATTCAGGGATTGACAGAATGATATAGAATAAAGTGATGATCCTTTTCTGTTCGTTTATCAACATGCTGTCCATAATGATAACTTCCGAAAACCCTTTTGATAAAATCTTCCTTATCTGGATCTCCCATTATAAGTATACCTCTCCCCAAAGTTGTTGTCATTGACACTTTTCCATAAGTAGAGTTGTTCAGAATTGTAACTTCGTAATTCTTTTTGCCTTTTCTTCCGAGAACAAACTCTTTTCCGAGAGCGGAAAGCTTTCCGATATTGTTTCCTGTTAGCTCGCCTGTCAGTATATCAGAATCCATATATGGCGATAACTTTACCCTTTCTTCCTCCAGCTTCTTTCCATTGCATGTTCTTTCAAACAGTTCCTTGTCAACAGCCCTTAGCCATAATTCTATCGCCATACTTTTTCTGCGCATCAAAAGCTTAAATAACCTTTTCTCGAACTATTCTTGTTAATATCCTATCCTTCGTAAAGGGAGGGATGGGAACCGTAGGTTTCCATATGGCTTTAAAAAATACTGGCGGAGGCGAGCCCTGCCCGCGCTGCGGAAAGGATTTGGTTGTGATAGAAAGCAAGCTCGTGAAATGGATTAACTGCCCGTCATGCAAGTTCAAGAAGCTTGTTCCTATAAAGGAC
>JAVHRC010000060.1:0-12983 GCA_036171435.1 Candidatus Aenigmatarchaeota archaeon | reverse complement strand
AATGGGATTTGAGCACACTAATAAAAAAGGTATTAAATATTATCTTCATAAAAAGGGTCATTTGATGTTCTTCTCGAAAGACCCGAAGGACTCGATTGATTTACCGCCGAACATGACGATTGTGGAGAACGAGCGAACCGGACTGCCGATGGTCAAGAAGAAGGTGTAACGGTTTCAACATTTTTTATTTTTGTTTTTTTCCATTTTTTACTTGTTTCTTTCAAAATGGAACACATGTTTTTATTGCCGTAAAACTATTATTTCTCATGGCTTTTCCCGATTTCATAACCCCGCAGGTTGTGCTGATTTTCATAACATTCATTCTCGTAGTCTTTATGCTGTACAAGCTTTTCAAAGTCCTGTTCAGGGCAACGCTCGTGGCGATAGCGGCTTTCTCCTTTCCGTGGATTGTGAATGCGCTCGGGCTGCCTTTTCCGATAGTTGCCAACGTGGAAACAGGAATATATTTCGCAGTCACGGGGCTCGGGCTTTTCTTTGCATACGAGTTTTTCCATTTTATAATTCATTTCTTCAGGCTGTTATTATGGCCGCTGCGCGCATTGCTCGGAATGGAAAAGCACGACGAGGAAAAGAAGATGGAGAAGGAAATTAAGAAAATAAGGGAAGAGGAAAATGAATAATGATGCGGATTGAATTTCAATATCGATTATATTTGCGAGTCTTAACGTATAATTCTCATGTAATGGACAGAACTTTCGAAAGCCCTTTCATATCCTTCTTTGCTTTCTTCTCCCAGCACTTCAGGCAGTAGTGCGCATAATCAATCTCATGCGAAATGCCGCGCACGGGATAAATGACCACGGCGCGCATGAACACGTCCCGCGCGGGAAGGACTTTCCTCGATTTTATCCGCTCCTCCTTTATTCTCGGAATGAGCGTTGCAGAAAAAACAGCGCGCAGCACGGACGATAGAAGAAATACCGCGGCGATTCCCGACATCCAGAGAAAGCCTGTTCCCATCAGGGAAATGAGAATGCCCCCGACAATCGAGCCGCTCGCAATGGCAAGCCCGTCAAAGAACTGGTAGTTGGAAATGAACAGCGGCCTTTTCAGCGGCGGCGAGGAATCAAGCAGGAAATTAAAGATAACCAGGTCAAGCCCCGCCCAGGCAAATCCGGAAAAGACGTTGGCCAGAACAAGCAGCGGCACGGAACGGGAGAACACAAAAATAAGCGGGACGAGACTCGCGAGCATTGCGCATATTATCATCACATTCTTGTCCCCATACCTGTCCGAGAGTTTTCCCCAATACTTCTGTGAAACGATTGACGAAACTATGGACGCGGCCGAGATAATGGCAAACCACCAGTATCCTATATTGAGCTCGCTTATCATGTAAACCGAGAAGAAGGGGGATGCAAGATACACGGAAAAGTCAAAAACCATTGCATAAAGCATAAAATGCCTGAAATTGGATTTCTTCATTGAGGAAAGAAATTCCGAAACGTTCAGCCTGATTTTATGCCCCTTGTGGGAATTTATCTGGAAAGCCGGCTCCGGCATTTTCAAAAGATAATGCAACCCGATGAAATACAGAACCGCGGCAGCCAGAAAGATTATGGCAAATCCCGCCAATGAATCCAGAAAACCGAGCAGCCATCCCGCCGAAAGGGATGCGATAAAAGCCGCGGCTCCGGCATACATGTTTCTTTTTCCGAAATACCTTCCCCTGGTTTTTTCCGGGACAAGGTCGCCCATCCACGAGGCCCACGCGGGCCTTGCAAAGCTCGAGGCTGCCGCGGAAATGCTGACAAAAATCAGCAGCAACGAGAATGCGTCAAAACCTTTTATGAATGCAAGTAAAATAATGGGAACCCATGCAATTCTTGCGAGGAATAAGACAGCCTTGCAGATTTTTTTCCTGCTGCCTGCATGCTCGGTTATGCTTCCCGCAAAAGGCTGCAAAAGAGTTGAGGCAAGCTGGGGCAACGCTGTAAGCAAACCTATCTGCGCGGCGTTCGCGCCCAGGGCAAGAGCAAAAGGAATAAGGTACGTGCCTGTTATTCCCGTGGCGGCGCCTGATGCGGTTCCGTCCCTTATGCTGTTTTTCAGCCCGCATTTTACATGTTTCTTGTTCAGCAAAGCCTTTTCCATGTATAAGAGATTGGAAAGCGGATTTATAAGAATTTACGAAGCCTATTCGGAACTGGCGGGCTCTATCTTAATATTATATTCTTCCTCTCCTTGCACCAAGCCAATATGAATTACAGGACATAGTACGAAGTTGCCAGGATATTCTGAATCAAAATCTTTTTTGTAATCGTCTCCGCGCTCTTTGTAGTAGGGAAAGGCTGCGGACATCATTTGAAAAGCCGCGCATTTTTCAAAATCGTTGTCTTTGCCGTTGTATTGGCACCTGTCTGCATACTCGCTAGGACGGCAAAAATTAAACAACATCCTTGCCAGTTCACCCTTTTTTAGGATTATTATTCCTTTTTCCATTCTCATAAATGATACTATAGAAAAATAAGCATAAATATCAGTTCGCGTGTTTTCTCGCTTCAATAGAACATTTCCAGACAATCGAGAATAACTAAATTCAAACCTGTATCCTTGAAAACAAGTAACTTCCTATCACAAGCAGGGCAACCGAAAGAATTCCCAGCACTGCGATGTCAATTCCCAAGCCGAAGTTTGTAACATTCGTAAGCGTTTCGCGCAAGCCGTCAACGCCGTACGTTAATGGGTTAAAGCTTGAGATTGCAACCAGAAAACTCGGCGCGCCTTTCAGCGGGAACAGCGCACCCGACAAGAAGAAAAGCGGCATCACAAGAAAACTCATTATTAGCTGGAATCCCTGAAAGTCCTCGAGAGCGGATGCTATTGCCGTGCCTAATGTCGTGAAAAGAAACGCTATCAAAAACATTATTGCAAAAGTTGCGGGAAGCGCCAGAATGCTGTACGGGAAAAATCCGAACGCAAGCGAAAGGAGAAGAACTATGATTCCCTGCAAAGTCGCTATCGTGGCTCCGCCCAAAGTCCTTCCAACCATAATACTAAGCCGCGAGACCGGCGCCACAAGCGTTTCTTTCAGAAAGCCGAACTGCCTGTCCCATATCAGTTCTATTCCGGAAAAAATAGCGGTGAAAAGTATTGCCTGCGCTATGACGCCGGGAACGAGAAAATCAATATAATTGCCGCCGCCAGCTTTCTGGAATATCGGGCCCAAACCGAACCCGAGCGCAACAAGAAACAGTATGGGCTGTCCCAGCGAACCCACTATCCGCGAGCGCGACCTCATGTACCGCTTCATCTGCCTCAGCCAGACAATATAAATTGCGCTCATTTTCTTCCACCCCACAACCTGCTTCTCATTCTCAAATGGTCGATTGCGTGCGCCTCCTCCTCGCGTATGGCGCGCCCGGTCAGCGACAGGAACGCATCTTCCAAAGACTTGGTATTTGTCTTGGTTTTTAATTCTTCCGGCGTCCCTTGCGCTATGATTTTTCCGTGGTCAATTATCGCGACCTTTCCTGCAACGCGATCCGCCTCCTCCATGTAATGCGTTGTGAAAAAAACCGTGGTGCCTTCCTTCTTGTTCAGGTCCTGGATGTATTTCCATATCTGGTTTCGTGTCTGCGGATCAAGGCCGAGAGTCGGCTCGTCAAGAAAAAAGATAATCGGATGGTGCAGAAGCCCGCGCGCAATCTCAAGCCTCCTTCTCATTCCTCCGGAAAAAGTTTTTACAAGGCTGTCTTTCCTGTCCCACAGCTCGACAATATCCAACAGTTCCCTAATTCTTTTTTCCCTCAATTCTTTCGGGACGCTATACAACGCGCCGTGGAACTCCATATTTTCATAAGCAGTTAGTTCCTCGTCAAGGCTTGAATCCTGGAAAACGATTCCTATCGAGTGCCTTACCTTGTCCTGGTCTTTTGTCGGGTCGTATCCGTTTACCTTCAGCTCTCCACTCGTGGGATGAAGCAAAGTGGTTAGCATCTTTATCGTTGTAGTCTTTCCGGCGCCGTTCGGTCCGAGGAACGCGAAAATCCCGCCTTTCTCAACGGAGAAGGAGACCGAATCAACTGCTGTAAGATTGCCGAACTTCTTTGTCAGACCGCGCGTTTCTATTGCTGGCATAACTATCTTTTTGAATCTGTAGTTTATAAGAATTTATTGATAAACGCTTCGTCGTGCAAAATCCATAAACATTCTGCACCGCAATCAACTCCTATGATAACTTACCCCTCTGTTATTTATGTCACCTCTTAAAAACAAAATTAACCTTATATATTATAATTATTAGTCATATAATATGTCATTTGAAGCTTATAGAAATCCTAAATATTATGATTTAATATTTAGTGTAAGAAATTATCAGAAAGAGATAGCTTTTATAGAAAAAAACATTGCAACATTCTCCAAGATTAAAGTAAAGGATATTTTAGACATAGCATGCGGAACAGGAAACCATATAATCGAATTAGCTAAACTTGGATATGATGTATGGGGATTTGATATATCGAAAGAAATGATAGATTATATTAAAAGCAAAATCGTTAATAAATTTACTAACGTGAATTTATTTGTTGCCGATATGTCTTCTTTTGATGTTCCTGTTAAGGTAGATCTTTGTATAAATATGTTTAATTCTTTTTCCTGTATGCTTGAAAATAACCAATTTTATTCGCACCTTGAATCTGTATCAAAGGCATTAAAAAGTGGCGGACTATATATTGTGGAATTATCCCACCCATATCAATGTTGGATATCCCAATCAATAAAAGAAAAACAAAAATGCAATCTTGATTCGTGGTCCGTATCAAGAGATAATATTTCTATAAAAGCTGAAGTTTGGCATGACCCATTTGATGCAGAGACACAAATTGAAAAAAGTGGTGAACTAATTCTTGATATAGAAGAAGGCGATAAAAAATTTAAAATAGTTCATAAAGAACCTTCAAGGATAATCTTCCCTCAAGAATTTAAAATGCTGATTGAATGTTCTAAGAATTTTGAATTTTTGAAATGGTATGGCGATTTTGATTTTAAAAAATTAGATAGAAACTCATACAAGGCTATAGCTGTTTTAAGAAGAAAGTAACTTTGATGATAACATTAAATTAACTATCTTATATCTTTCTTTAAATAATTCAAATATTTGTTCTTGTGTTAAGCTTTTGAGAGAATATACTGTTGGGAATGAAGGCGGATTTTCGCAATATTTTGACCAATCAAAACTTTGAATGTTTACACCAAACTTTTCAGGATTAGAATAAACAGCAGAACCCGGGATAAGGTGTAAATATTGAAGTTTCATTTAGCATACAAATTTTATTTTTTATTAAATTTCCAATAAAATTTGTGGTATATTTTTCTTTTCGTATATCTGAGCCGGGATGACCCAAAATCCAAAATCCGTGAGCAATCATATTATTTTTATTGATTATTTTAAGCGCTTTATGAAAGAATGGCAAGTAGCCGTTGGTAGTCTATAAAGACTTTTTGAATATTACCATTCGTCCAATATTCTTGATAGCGTAAAGAATTTTGCTTCAAATTATTCTATTCCTTTACTTCCAGAACCTTCGTCTTGATGCGGGCTTTTCCGCCCGTGCTTTCCGCGAGTTCCGCGCCGCAGACGAGGCATTTCACGTTCGAGGCTGCCTTGTTAAAGATGGTCTGCTCGTTCTTGCACTTGCTGCACGCGACTTTCAGGAACTTGCTTTTCGGCTTTTGTGCTTGCATGATTGTCACATCATTACGAATGATTTTATTTTACGCTGCTTTGATTTTTATGGTTTTTTATTTTCTATCTCGAATTTTTCATTTCAGTTATTAATTATAGTCAGTTACGATTTTTAGATTATTTTATTTTTCTACTTCTCCTTCTTTTCAGTCTGTATCTCGAACTTTTTCACGCGGAAGCCCTTTCCGATATTGTGCTCCTTCTTGCACTCGGCACACTTGTAGCGCAAATCCACTTTTCGGGTTGGCTTCTCCCTGTCCTTCGGGTTCGATTTCGGGAAAGAGCCGAATCCCTTCATCTTGCGATGGAAACGGCGCTCGCCCTCGCGAAGCGGGCTTTTCTTGTGTCCGCTCGACCTTTTCACGTCGTGAAGCGTGTGCTTCTTGCAGTAAATGCAATACCTTCTCTGCGTTTTCGGGGCTAACATGATTATCAGCTTTATGGTTCGTATTAGGTTAAAATAGGATTTTCAACTTTCGGCTGGATTAAAAATTCCTTACCATTTTCTTTATATTTTGCTCTTGCAGATTTGCAGATGCCGCCATTATAGAGACAACTCCAACACGGATTTTCAACTCCTTTTCCTACTTCAAAATCTTCCTGAACATATTTTAAGCGTTTTCCCATTGATGCTTCTAAATCCGGTTCTCTTGGATCAGTATATACGCAATTTTTAGGAAATATTCCAGATGTAACTTTTCCATCTACAATATATTCTGTTTCAGCCATTCTACCATTCCAACTTACTTTATCTGCTTCGCCACCGCGTTCAAAAACTTCTGGCCTTTCGGGGTGATTGCGCGCCCTTTCGGCTTGTCGTTCTTCTTCACCAGTCCCTCTTTTTCAAGCTGCTGCAACATAAGCCTGATAAATTTTCCGCCCGCTTTCGCGTGGTGTGCTGGCCTGTGGCCGCGCCTTCTCTTTCCGCCGAAAATGTTGCGAAGCCTCTGCGTTCCAGTTGTTCCATCAATGTAAAGCTTTCTCAAAATGGCAGCGCTCCTTATGTACCAGAAATCCTCCAACTGCGGCGGGCGTTCCACATGCACTCCGCTCTTCACGAAAGTATAAGCCTGCGGGAGCTTCACATTCTCAGTCTTCTTCAGCTCTTCAGCAGCTTTCTCAATAAGCTTGATTGCCGGAACATCCTGTATCATAATTACACCAGATTATACTGTAAATTTAATCCTTTTAAACTTGAATCGCCCTGACATTTTAGTTTTTTCATATGGGTAGCGAAGGCTTAAAAGCTTTTGGTATTTTTCATCACTTGACCCGATACAGCTTCTTTATCCTTTTTATCAGCTCAAGATACCTCTTGTTGTAGGGGTTCTGCGGGTTCTTCAATATCAGCCCCGAAAGGATTTCCACCCTCTCCTGCGCTATCTGCTTCTGCTCGTCCAAGTCGCGGAACTTCCTGCTGACAGAATATTTCCTGTGTTTTTGATACATAAGGTCACCAGACCGTTGCCGAAAAGCTCTGCTTTTCGTGCATGATTACACCTTTCATTTAAATGAATAAAAGCTTCGGAAATAAAAGCTATTTAAAGGTTTGGGTATATGATTATTATAGAGTAGTTAAATAATGTGATGATTATGAATGATATAAAAAATCATGGAGTAAGAAAGACGGAGTTGTATGGAAGGTATTCAAAGCCCTTTCTAAACGAGTTTCTCAAAGATCTTCACCAATTAAAGCCATTTGAAACAGAACTTGCAGGAATAGGCATAGACAAAGATAAAATAACAGGTGTTAAAATACTTCATAACTCTTTTTTGTCACCTAACTTTCATTCTATATACTTAGGTCTCCCTGATGGGCAAAAATATATCTCTATTCGCAACGATAAAAAAAATATGCTTAAAATTTTTCCTGAGAAGGATTCTGAATTTTTATTTTGCGAGGGAACAGAAAAGAGCAAAAGCGATAAAGTTGGGATGTTTATTGACAGGTATAAGAAAGAAATATTACCGGGTGAGAAAAAACCTTTTTACTATTACTCCATTGTAGGCGCTTTACATGATAAAAAAAGCATAGACCTAAAGAAGCTAACAGAAGATTATCGTACAAATATGTTTGTATCATCTACAATGAGACAGGTAGCACAAATAGCAGATGCCAGAAAAGTGGATTTTGAAGAGTTCAAAAAAATTTATGATACTGACAGTAAATTTACAGCTTTCCTTCTCTGATAAAAAGCTTTATACTTATTCTTTCTAAATCTCTACTATGCCCGAGAAAATCAGAATCGGACTTGAGACGCACGTGCAGCTTAACACGAGAACAAAGCTTTTCTGCGGCTGCCCGCTGAAGGGGCTGGACGAGGCGGAGCCGAACACGCGCGTTTGCGAAACCTGTCTCGGCCTTCCGGGAAGCAAACCGAGGACGAACAGGGCAGCGGTTGACGCGGGAATAAAAATAGCGCTTGCGCTTTCCTGCAAGATGCCGAAGGAAATATTCTTCTCGAGAAAATCATACTTCTATCCCGACATGAGCAAGAACTTCCAGATAACGCAGTACGAGGTGCCGATAGCGAAGGAAGGAATAATAGAAGTCGGTGGAAAAACAATCAGAATAAGAAGGCTGAACCTTGAGGAAGACCCCGCGAAATTGGTTCACATAGGCGGCTCGATAACTGACGCGAAATATGTTCTAGTTGATTACAACCGCTCTGGAACGCCGCTGTGCGAAATTGTGACGGAGCCTGATTTTGACACGCCGAGGGAGGCGCGGCTTTTTCTGCAGCAATTGATGATGATGCTCGAATATCTGAAAGTTTTTGCATCAGGCGAATACTCGCTCAAAACGGACGCGAACATTTCAATACAGACGGACAGCGTGAAAGGCGAAAGGGTTGAGGTGAAGAATATAACCGGATTCCGCGAGATTGAAAAAGCGCTGAATTTTGAAATAGTGCGTCAGAGAAATGTTGCAAAACGAGGGCAGAAGATTGAGCAGGAAACGCGGGCTTGGGACGCGCTTGCAAAAGTGACGCGTTCGCTGCGCACGAAAGAAGGCGAGGACGATTATGGCTATATTCCGGAAAATGACTTGACAAGGATAGAGCTGAAAGCGGAAAAAATAAAACAGATAGAAAAAACGCTTCCCGAGATGCCGCAGCAGAAGCGTGAAAGATATCAAAAGCTCGGCTTGAGCAAAGAGCTCTCATATTCGATTGCACAGGATTTGGAAGTCGCGCAACTATTTGAGAATTTGGCAAAGAAGTTTGAGCCGAAGTTTGTCGGCACTTGGATGCTCATCCTGCAGAAAACTCTGAATTACAATGACTTGCTGCTGAAGGAAGCGAAACTTTCCGAAGGCGTTTTCTCAAAGCTTTTGAAATCAGTCGAGTCTGAAAAACTTTCCGAAAGGGCTGGCGAGCTTGTGCTTCGCGAGATAATTCTCGCGCCGGAAAAGCTTGATAAAATGATAAAAAAGTACGAGAAAACCGGCGCAGGCGAGATTGAGAAAATAGTAAATTCTGTTATCGCAAAGAACTCAAAAGCTGTTGAGGACTACAAAAAAGGAAACGAGAAATCGCTTGATTTCATATTGGGGCAGGTGATGCGCGAGACAAAAGGGAAGGCAGACGCGAAAGAAATCAGGAAGATGGTTGAGGAAAGTATTTAGAAGTAAATTTTGGCGGGCCTGGAGGGATTTGAACCCCCGACATGCTGGTCCGAAGCCAGCCGCTCTACTCCAGCTGAACGGCTTTCAGCCGTTAATCGGTTCCTGGCTGAGCCACAGGCCCACGGCATTATTTGGTTATCTCAATTTAATAAATGCGAAAGCAGAATCTTTAAATTGCTTGCAGAATCAATCTGTTTCAACGCCCCGATCGTCTAGTCCGGTCGTGGGGAAACCCAGGTTTCCCCTTACGGTAACCTCTTCCTGAGGTTGCCTAACGGAAAAGGATAGCAGCCTCTCAAGTTGCTGACACGAGTTCAAATCTCGTTCGGGGCACCACCTGAAATTTACAGAGCCTCCTCCAATTTAGGCGATCAAGAAGGTTGATTGGATATGGAGGAGGATATTCACAACTATAAGAGAAAGTTAGAGTTGGCCATAAAGCTTCTAAACGGTTCTCAAATTTCTGAAAGAAATAAAGAACTGATATTAAAGTTTCATTCGGAGTGCCTGTCCCAAGGGATCAAGCCTGGCAGGATTCAAAAGTACATTTATACCCTCAGAAGAATTGCTAACTGGTTAAGGAAAGACTTTGACAATTCCACTACGGAAGATATAAAAAATATTGTTGCAGAGGTTGAAAAAACCCCTTTCAAGGACTGGACAAAGCATGACTACAAGGTATGCCTAAAGAAATTCTATAGATGGCTCAGGAACGATAAGAATCCCAAAGAAATAGAATGGATAAAGACTCCAAATTTTAAAAACAAAAAACTTCCCGAAGACCTTCTTACAGAGGACGATATAAGGAGACTTATTGATTCGGCGCGCCATCCAAGAGACAAAGCCCTAATTTCAGTTCTATATGAGACCGGTTGCAGGGTGGGAGAGTTAGCCTCGATTAAAATAAAAAACATAACCTTTGACAAATATGGGGCGCAAATAACGATGCATGGGAAAACAGGTTACAGAAGGGTCAGGGTAATCACTTCCGTGCCTGATATTGCAGAATGGCTGAATAGATACCCTGCAAAAAATCCAGAATCCTGGTTATGGATATCTTTGTACACAAATGAAAAGTTGAGCTATGAATCAATAAGAGGGATATTAAGGCATATCAGAGACAGGTCAGGAATAAACAAAGGCGTGAATCCGCATAACTTCAGGCATTCCAGAGCCACATACTTGGCGAATTTCCTGACAGAAGCGCAAATGAAAGAGTATTTTGGCTGGGTTCAAGCTTCAGATATGGCTTCTGTGTATGTTCATCTATCCGGAAGGGATGTGGATAAAGCCCTCCTGAAAGTCTATGGAATAGTGAATGATGAGGATGGGAAGGAAAGCCTGCTGAAACCAAAGAAGTGCTTAAGATGCGGGGAAACCAATTCCTCAACAAACATCCTATGTAGTAAATGTTCTGCCCCCCTGGATGAAAAAGCAATTGCAAGCATGATAGAAAAAGATATGGAGAGAAAGGTTTTTGAAAACATAATGGACAAGCTCTGGGAGGATAACTCTTTCAAGCAGCTTTTCTTTGAAAAGACTAAAGAATTGAAAGAAAGAGGAGCTATTTAATATATATCGACATTGACGCTGCATGCTGATAAGCTACCTAAGAATTGTATATATATAAATGAAAAATGAAAATATCAGAAACTACTTAAAACGAGAAGTCCATAAAAAGAAATATTAAGTTGTTATGAGGTCAATAATCCTGTTGCGTGCTAAACAAATGAACAAAAAGGAGTAGTGTATGACAATATGGAAAATGCCACCAAAGGCAAAGGTGTATGAAGCGTTAAGCGCATTTGCTGACGGGCGAGTTCATATCAAAGGTTCCACCGAGGCAGAGGTAAAATCTTCGTCCGGAGATAAGACATATTCGGTTAACTGGTCTGAAGACATGCGATGGATTAGTTCTAACGACAATGCATCGTACTGGCAGGGTTATATCGGATATCCTATTATTGCTGTTTTATTGGTCTTGGGTAGAATCCAATTCAATCCAAATGCGGCGAGATACTTGGTAGGTATACAGTGGAAGCAAATTAACAATAAATTCAAACGAGACTATGCAAAAGCAGTTGATAGCGTTCTACAAGAAGTAGAGACCATGGGCGGTAATCGGGAAGACATAGTCCGAGAAGTCGAAACAATCTACAGCCAGCTTGAAACATTAAAGCTTGAACGTGGGCATCAAATCAAGACACCGCCAAAGAGCGGAGACCCATCACAATCTCATAATATATAAAAGAAAATGAAACCGAAGGCATTCATAGGTTCATCCAAGGAACACCTGGACTTGGCTCGTGCGGTCCAAGAGAATTTGGAACCCGACGTAGAGACCCAAGTATGGGATCAAGATGTTTTTCGTCTTTCTGTTTACCCACTTGAGGCATTGCGAAGCCAATTGGAACAATCTGACTTTGGAATCTTCATTCTTTCACCTGCCGACATCTCTTTAATTCGTCACAAGCGTCATGCGGTTCCTCGTGATAACGTAATTTTTGAACTCGGTCTCTTCGCAGGGCACCTCGGTCACCAGCGCACTTTCATCATAACCCCTCGCAGCGCTAAAGACTTACATTTACCTTCTGATCTTCATGGTCTCACGGTAGGTGACTATGATCCTAATCGTTCCGACAGCAACCTAAATGCAGCGATGGGACCGGTGTGTAACAAAATCAGGAAACTAATAGCTGAATGCGTCCCGACTATCATGAAATACAGAACCGGACTTTTCCGTTCAGGGGTTTTCGCCGATTTTGATAAGGACTTCGAGCGCCTGATAATAGGCGCCTCAAAAATCATTCTATATTTCATCCATTCAAGAAGATGGAGAGAAAACAACAATGAATACATTCAGAAGTTCCTGAAAAAACCCGAAGCAAAACTGTGCGTGTTTCTGCCAGATCTCGGCAACAAACAACTGATCAAAAACCTTATGGCGCATTTTGATGACGGCCCTCATATTCCAGGGTTTATCGCAGATGCATACAGGTATTTCCTTGATCTCAAACGCCGCAACTCTGGCAAAGTAATCATCCGTCTGTTCAATATTTATCCGACGTACACATTCTATAAGTTCGATGAAACCTGCATTGTAGCAATGTATCCTACTACGACCATTCGTAAGTCGGTTCCTGCATTTGAGGTAGCATTGTATGGTACGTTTGGGGAATTCATATCACATGAAATTGATCAACTGCTCCATGAGTGCCGTGAACCAACCAACGAAGATATTGAGAGACTGCGCTGTCTGGCAGTCAACTATAGCAAACAGGAAAAGAAAGAAAAAGGAGAGGGGCAGGCAAGATGACCTTATTTATTATGATGAACAAGCCGCCTCCAGAACCTTCAAAGCCAGTAAAGCTCTCTGCCAGAAAACTTAAATTTATGCAATCGTATTATATTTCACCTTTTTGGGTGAAGTCTGATATGAAAAGAGCGAAATAACACAATAGGAAAGTTCTCTATCAACGGATATGCAATCATCTCTTTTTAGTTTTCTCTATGGATTTAACAAATTCATTGATCTCTTTAAGCCACTTTGGGGTTTGCCCTTCATTTTCATTCTTTCCCTTCTCACTTTCAGGCATTCAACCCCCTTCTATTACCTCTGTCTCAGGCTTCCCGCACTTGCAAAAC
>JAVHRC010000059.1:0-3479 GCA_036171435.1 Candidatus Aenigmatarchaeota archaeon | reverse complement strand
CAACCAGCGAGACTGTTATCATCAGAAGCATTATTGTGGCAATTATCGCAGAAATACCCTTAATCATATTTTTCACTCCGGCATTTCCATTCGCAATTATTGCGCATTCTTTTTCCGCTTTTCAATCTCGCTTCTCAATATTTCCGCAACAACGCCTCCGTCGATTTTTCCGCGCAGTCTCTTCATAACTTCCCCCATGAGTATGCTGAACGCGGAAGATTTTTCAAGCGCGCCCTTGTTTTTTTCCATTATCTCCTTCACGATTTCTTCCGCCTCTTTCCTTGACAGTGCGGTGCCTTTCATGCTCTCCGTTTCCAGCAGGCTTTTTTCCGGATTTCTTGCAATATCTTTCAGGACTTCCGGAATGCTCTCCTTCGGCAGTTCCTGCAACATAATAAGAATATCATAGACTTTTTCATCGGGTATGTTTTCCACGGGAACACCCTCGCGTTTCAGGTTCGGCAATATGTTTGTAAGCACGTTTGCCATGAGAACAGCCGCGTCGCGAACCTGATTCTGGCGCAAGGCGCCGCGTTTTGTTTTCATTATTTTCTCAAACATCCCGAGATATTCGCTTCTTACCAACTGTTTTGCCATCTGTTTTGGCAGGATTTTCTCCAGCTCGCCCAGCTTTTCTTCCGCAGACACCAGATGCTTTGTCTTCTTCAGAAGCTCTCTTGTTTTTATGGAAGGCACGTCCGTTTCAGGATACATTCTTGCGGCGCCCGGAAGAGGCCTAAGGTAAGAGGTTGTGCCGTCGGGATTTGCAGCGCGCGTTTCTTTTGGAACGCCTTTTATGCAATATCTCGCCCTTTCCAAAACAGCTTTGCATGCATTTTCCGCTTTTTTGCCTGCAACGATGAATATCAAATCAGAATCCCCCGCGGACAGCTCTTCCCTGATTTTTTCAAACCCTTCCGCAAGAAGCGGAAATTTTTCTATCTCATCGGAATGTATTATGCCAAGGCCGAACACTCCCGCATATGACGAGAGTTCTTTCCCGAAAGTTTTTCCACCGCAATCTTTTTTCATCAGCCCCGCAAAGCCTTTCAGCGCTCCAGCAAAAACAGAGCCGCCTTCTTTTATCGCTTTTTGCACAATGTTTGACTGCGTATTCCTGAACAAATCGGAAGCATCCTCCATTGCGCCTGCGGAAGTTTTCCTGTTTTCCAGTTCGTTTTTTATTTCAACCAATGCCTGCTGCCTTTTTATCTCGCCGTCTATTATCGATTCTATTTTTTCAAGCTCCTGGACTCCTTTTATTTCAACCCTTGCCCCGCCTTTTATGGAGACGTTCAAATCCTGGCGAATTGCGCCTATTCCCCGCAGCCTGCTTTGAAAAAGCAGCATCCCGATTTTTTCCGCTGTCTGTCTTGCATGTTCTGGATTTTTTATGTCAGGCTCCGTGCCTATCTCTATCAAAGGCACGCCAAGCCTGTCAAGCCTAAAATCATTTCCCAAAAGCGTGGCCGAATCCTCTTCAATGGAAAGGTTTGATATTCTTACTTTTCCAATTTCCGTTTCCATTTTCCCGTTCAACCCGACAAGAGCCGTGCGCTGGAATCCTGAAACCGCGGAGCCGTCCGCAACGGCCTTTCGCATTACAATGATATCATCGGGTACCGAGCAGTTCAGGGATTTCGCAGTGGAGAGCGCGATTTTCAATGCCTCTTTGTTGATTTCATGCGGCGGCTCCTCGTCCGTCTCGACAAGGCAGGAAGTTTCAGCGTTTATCGCATAAGAAAAGGTTTTTTTGCGCAGGAACTCGTGCATCGCGGCCGGGTCTGTCTTTCCCAGCTCCCCCGCGAAAGGCCTTATTTTCCTTTTTATCCTTATCGGAAATTCCGCGCTCCGCCTGTTTGGGCAGTCGCAAAACAGCTTTCTTTCCGTATTAAGCTGAACGTGAATTTCCAGCCCGCACTTGAAGCCCGCCTTTTCGTAGAAATCCTGAGAATTCATATCTGATTAATGTGAAAGGGCACTAATAAAATTAATTATGGCGCGCATTTTCATATTATCTGTTTCATCTTCGCGAGCGCCTGAATCCTTTTTACCATATTCGGATGCGTGCTCAATATTTCCATGAACTTGTCAGCTCCGCTTATCCTTAAATTTGCATGCTGCAACGCTTTCAATTCTTTTTCATCAATATGACCGCTTTTGTCTGCATCAATCTCCGCTAAGTCGGAAAGTTCCTGCACAGCCCGCGAGGGATCGTTCGCAAAAAACGCTTTCATACCTTCCACCCTTTTCAATTCGTGTTTCGAGGTTTTCGCGCTTCCGTAAACAAGCTTGTAAAGCGCGGACGCAAGGTAGTGCGGCTCGTTGCCGATTTTCACGCTGCCGCTGTCCGCGGAGTATTCCCTTATCCTTGACGCGTAAAGCACGAGAAGGTTTGTGAGAAAATAAATCCCGAAAGCCGCGGCGCCGATAGCTGCGGTGTTGCCTTTTTCCCTATTACCCGAGAACATTGTGCTGTATGCGATGTACCATGCTATTGTTGGGACAACGCTTATCAATGTTATGACAAGAACGTCCCTGTTTTTTACGTGCGAAATTTCGTGGCCGAGAACCGCGCGCAATTCCTTCTTGTCCAGCAATTTCAGGATTCCTTCAGTCACACAAACGCGGCTGTCGGAACTCCAGCGGCCGAATGCGAAGGCGTTCGGCAGGGAGATTTTTGAAATTCCCACGCGCGGCTTCGGCACTCCAGCTTTTTTCGCAAGCTCCGCAACCATTTTGTGCAGCTCCGGATAGTCCTCTTCGGAAACGTACTCAACCTTCATCGACCACTCAACGATTTTCGGGCCGAGCATGTATTGCGCGAGCATCATCGCCGAGGCGAGAATCCCGTAGAACAAAAAGTTTCCGATTCCCATCAGCGAGCCGACTACCGAGACGAGCGCATAGATTATCCCGAACAGCGCCGCGACAAGAAGGTACATCTTTATCTGTAGCATCATAAGTATCAGAAAGAATTTCGGGCGCGGAGCTTATAAACGTTGGAAACGGTTCCGCGGAACCGCAAGACGAAGTCCCGAAGCGCGTATCATATAAACATTAAAGTACATTTTGATTTTATGCTAGACCATAATCTTAGTGACGCATTAAAAATAATCCGCGAAAGGCTGGATGACAATCAAATCAAATGGGCTTTGGTCGGCAGCGCAAACATGAAACTGCAGGGAATGAAAACCGAGCCGCGCGACTTGGACATTGTTATCCGATATGAAGACTTGCAAAAGGTAAGCGGTATATTCTCCGATTATTTCGCTTCCGCTGTCATGAAATTGAAATCGCTCACCGACAAACCCGCATGGGAAGTCAAGGCAAAAATTAACGGCGCGGAAGTTCACTTCATTGCCGGAGACGAAAAGGACGTTTATACCAGCAAGCTCCTGGCAAACCGAATCACATATGTTAAATTAGACGGCGTTGAAATTCCCTGCTTCACGTTGGAAGCGGAATCGCAGGCATAC
>JAVHRC010000058.1:0-15965 GCA_036171435.1 Candidatus Aenigmatarchaeota archaeon | reverse complement strand
GTTGCTTTCAAGTTCAGAAACCATCGTTTTCAACTTTTCTCTGCCGATATTGTACCCTCTTGTTGCATAATCAAAATAATTGAATTGTGGAATTATGTTTTGCATTGTTTCCTTAAACTCTGTTTGAAAAGGTATTATATCGGTTGAATCATGAGTTGATGTTTTTGCAGATATTCTTCTGAGCTTGTTCATATTATCAGTCTGCAGGAATCCTATCTTTTCCGTAAACTCCCTTATTCCTTTTAGAGTGCTTACTCTGCAGCAAAATGTCTTATCCCTTTCTACAAATCTAACTCTGCCGATTATGCCAAAAAATAACAAGAATGTTTGAATATCTTTAATAAGAGATTCAGAAGCCAAGCTAATCATTGTTTCTTTTTCAGATTGATGGCCGTCTCCGCTGTAAATACCCTTTAGAATCATCGCAATTTGTTCTTTTGATAAATTATAGACCCATTCAGGAAATTTCTTGGTATAGGCATTTCCGCTAAGCCCCAAGACTTTTTCCATGTAATACTTTAAAGTTGCAGAATTAAGCATTAATGATATTCCATCGGAATGCATTTTTGTTTTGATGCCAAGCCTATCTGCAACCGCACGGACAATATCTCTTAATTCTTCATCCACGACAGAAACTATTACAGATTTCTTGTCATAGCATCCATCAGCAAGCCATAGACCGATGAAATTAAGCATATTGCTGTCCAATTCTATAATGAGAGGAAGAGGTTTGGAATTTGCTTTGTATTTGAACTGTAGTTTTTGCGTATCAAAAGTTATTCCTATTTCTTGCAATTTAACAAAAACTTCTAATGGCAAAACTTTGTTTTTTTTCCATGCTCTTGGCATTGTTTTTGAATAGCCAAGCTCTTTTGCAATACCCTTAATTTTTTCCCAATTTCCGCTTATTTTATCTCCGATATGCTCTCCGACAAAAAATCCTTTATTTGATTTGCTAAGATGCTCTAAAATATTAATTTGATTGATTTTCTTATTGTCTATTGGCAAAAATCTTGGGGTAACGAGATAATCTCCAATTTTCAAATCCTTGACTCGCGCAGGAACTATTCCGCTGTTGTTTAAGGTAAACAAAGAATGGTCGCCCGTAACCCTGATTTTCCTTCCTGTTCTCATTTCTATTTCAAATATGTCTTTGGAAACCTTATGCCTGATAAAACTCTTTACCTTTGAAAGAACAGATTTTTTGTCGGGGTTGAGAGAAAAAACTTTAATGTTTTCCGGATTTTTTCTTAATATTTCCCTGTCTTCATAGTTTGTCTCACATCCGTATTTTTTTATCTGCCCGTCAATCAGTTCTCCTATTGTCTTTCTTTCTATCTTACCGTTTCTTTCAAAGACAATCTGGCAATCTCCCGTAACGCTGTCCTCCACCGTTATTACGCGAAAGCGCGGCTGTATCTCAAGCATCAGCGCTCCGAGCAGCGAGCTTTTTCCCGCGGAGCGCGTTCCTCCAATAAGGTATGTCCTTCCATAGTCCGTGGCAAAACTCATGAGGCCCGCAAACAGCGGATTCACGAATTTCACGTCAAGAAAAAGCGGCAGCGTCCAAGGCCTTTCCCTGTGCCTTCGGAGCGCTATGCCCAGCCCGTCGGGGGAAAGTTTCGGATATATTGCAGCAACTCTTGCCCTTCCGCCTGACGCGTATGTTTCCGTGTCCAGCACGGGGTTTGCCTCGTCAAGCGGACGTCCCGATATCAGTTTGAATCTTGTTGCCCACCTCTCGCCGTCTGTTCTTGATGGAATTAAATTGGTTTCGCATTCCTCATATTTCGCATGGTATATGTACGTTGGAACTGCTCCAAGCGGGGAGTTTATGAAAATATCCTGGACGTTCTCGTCAGCCAGCAGGATTTCCAATATTCCCAACCCCGCGGTGTACCTTGTCAATATTGAAGACAGCTTCTCAAGCTGATGCTGGTTTACAGTCTTTCCCGACTGGTCAGCCAAATCCCTCAACAGCTCTATTCCGATATTGTAAAAAATCTCGCGCATTTTTTCCTGGTCCTTCATCTCAAATTCCCTTGGTCTGCGCTCTTCCAAAATCCTTTTTGCTTCGTCAAGCAAAACATACTCGTCCTCGGAAAGCGTGAACTCCGGAGGAATCACATGATAGATATACCTTACCTTTCCGGGTATCTTGAAAATTTCTATTTCCACTTCCCCGACCTTGTATTTTTCTATTGTTTCGCCCTCGGGCGGCTGCATCATGTATTTTGTGTACATGAAATTTGGACGGACGGATGGGTGGAAAATTTCCCTGTAAATTGCGCGGTCTCCTATGTGATACCCTGCAAGAAAAGGCCTTGATATCTGGATGAGCTGGCAGTTGTCCAGCACTTCTTTCAGGGGCTCAAGAACGTTTGAAACGTAAAACGCATAGCATTCATGGGAAGCGGCTTTTATTTTTGCATGTCGCAGTTCCCTTATCAGGTTTACATACGCGCCCACAGGGTCAGAGCGAAGCTGGACTGATACAAGGTCGTTCGCCCACGAGTACCATACTGGGAGAAGATTTTCGCAGCCCCCTCCAGCCATCCCGAAATTTTTCAGGGAGATTATTTTTTTCTCGCGAAGTATCGCCGTGAAGGCGTTTGCTATCTCAAGCAGCATTTTTGTCTGCTGGAAATCATATTCATATTCGCGCGATTCCGCAAGAATTATGTTTGTTACCTTTTTTTCCGCTATCAACGCGTCCAACACTTTTGACATGATGACATCGGAGTCCTCAAGGCTGCACCCGTAAATCGAGCCCAAACAGTTGATCTTGAGTATTCCGCCTTCGAGAATTTCAGCTTCAAAAACCATGATTACCACTTTTAAAAGACAGGGATATGTTTAATACTCAAAAGACATATATTAGTACTGGGATAAATAATTAAGGAATAAAGGAAGGTTCGGGCGTGAATTCCCTTATCAACCCCATGTAACAATCTATCCCTGATTTTTATGCCAACACCGAAAGATTTGCAGGCAATGCTTGACGAGATAGTGAGAAGGATAAACGAGCACGGGAGAAGGGTTCGCGTGCTTGAAGAGAGGAACCGCGCGATTGAGACAAAAATCGGCTCCGCCGAGGATATTATCCTGAGAAACGCGGAAAGCGCGAGGCTGAAAGCAGAAGAGAATTCAAGCATACTCACGGACATGGACGCGCGAATAATGAAAGTCGAGAACGATTTGAGCAAGATTGCGCGCGACATGGGAAAGACTGTGAAGAAGACGGAAGTGCTTGAGCTGGAAAATCTGCTGAGCCTTTACAATCCGCTGAGAAGCGCTTTCATGACAAGGGACGAGGTTGAAAGATTGATTAAGGAAAAGAAAGTGGAGTAGGAATTTCACATGCAAAAACATTTATTAACCAAGAAAATTATATAAAAACAGCAATAGATGATATTTTAAGGGGTCATAATAATGGTTCTATTTTTCCAGAAAAAACCTGTTCAGAAATACCAGCCTTCTTCGCCGCCGCAGGAATATATTCCCGTTGACATTGTCCAGAAGATGGCTTCGCAGGGAATGCCGGAATCGCAGATAATTTCGCAACTAAGGTCGCAGGGGTTCGCGCCAACGCAGATTGACAAGGCGCTTTCCCAGGCCATCAAATCCGCGGTATCATTCCAGCAAAATGTCCAGCCGCGCGGCTCCCCTCCAGAAAGATTTGTGCCGGGCCCGCAGGTAAGAGCCGCCATAGAGCCGACAGAGCTTATGGAAGCGCCTTCCTTTGATTTTTCACCCCCAAACCAGAACACGCCCCAGGAATTTACGTTCGAGGAAAACCCGCAGCAGTTTGTGGAGAAGGCTGAAATTCCCAGGCAAGTCAGCGGGCCTGAAATAACACTGGAAGAAGTGATAGAAGGCGTGATTGCAGACAGATGGGTGTCTTTTGAAAAAAGGCTGGGGGGTCTTGACCAGCGGGACCAGATGCTCGAGCAGAAAATTGAGGACTTGAGAAAGCAGGTTGACGACGTGCGCATTATTGCCAACAAGTCGGAGCAGACATTTGTGGGGAAGCTTGACGAATATGGCGGGCATATTGGCGGCATAGAATCAAGGATTGGCTCCATAGAAAAGGCGTTCCGCGACTTCTTGCCTGACCTCACGGAGAACGTCCGAACTATTTCTGACATCGTGGAGAAGCTGAAGAAGGAGGAGAAGAAATAAAAGTTTTTTCACAGTATCTGCATAGAAAAGATTATAATTTGCGTTCTTTTTTCAATACAGTTCTTTGGAATATAAGAGTCTGCCAAGAGGCTGAGATTAAACCTTTATAAGTTTTACTTTCGATTAAGATTTACCTAAACTCGCAAAGATAAAAAAGTCTAATAAAATTATGATAACTATAATGGTGTGTTAATTATGGTAGTAAAAAGACCGATAAAAGTCAAGGAAAAGTTCAAGGGAAAGGAGTGGTATCATATACATGCGCCAAAATTCCTGGGGGAAGGCGTAATAGGGGATACGCCAGCCATAGACGCGGACATGATCAAGGGAAGGGTTGTCGAGTCAAACCTTTTCGAGCTTACAAACGATGCAAGCAAATTTCATATGAAGCTTTTCTTCAAGATTGACAGCATTAACGGTTCCAACGCATACACAAAATTCTTCGGGCAGGAATGCACCCGCGATTTCATATCAAGAATCGTTCAGAAAATGGCGGGAATTGTTGAAACAAACGATGTTCTGGAGCTGGCTGATGGGAAGATGAGAATAAAGACAATATCAATCTGCAACCGCCCCACCCACAGCAATATAGACACGAAGATAAGGAAAAAGGTAAGCGAAATGCTTTCTGCGGAGAAGCCCACGATAGAGAAGTTCGTGCAGGATTTCATTTCCGGCAAGATGCAGAACGCGGTAAGAAACGAGATAACCAAGATATACCCGATAAGAATTTTCGAGATAAGGAAGGCTGAAGTTCTGGAGCAAGCTTAAATGCTTTTTCTTTCATATTTTATTGATTGTATGAAACCCCATTCCAATTATTATAACAGAAGAAATTCTGGTTCTCATAGCAGGAAGGTTGAAAAGCAAAAAAAAACGCTTTGAAGAAAGGCGCAAAAAATTTGGAAGACCTATAGATACGGCGAAATCTCGCAAAGATTTTTGGGCCGGCTATTCTTCTCTGATTCAAAAAGCATCGGAAGGCTTGGAAGCCGGCTACAATGCAAATGGCGGTTTTGAGGACAGGCTGGAAGCACAACAAGAGCATTTTCAGAATCTTCCTTTCAGGTTTGTGGTAAGATATCTTTCTGATGCTGTGTTTTCATATATGAAAAGGCTGCCTCTATCTAACGGCGCTGAAATTTCAACGATACAACCGAGAGGCTACCGCTATGCCGGAACAATTCCTGTTGCAGAAAAAGAAAGTCTGTTGTCCAAATTATTTGAAGAAGAAATAGAAGAAATTAAAATAGCGGAAGTTCCACAAATATCTTCAGAACATATTTCCAGAATTAACGTTTATGTGATAAAAGATTTACCAGAATTAAAAAAGGATGTTCAAGAGATTGCAAATAGAATAAAAGAAGAATACAGCTGGTTTGGAAAAAAGGTAGAGGATTTAATTCCCCAAATAGGTGAAAGAGAAAAAAGCATATTAACATCCGAATTGTTTCCAGCCTTAAACAAGGAACAAAGAAAAATACTGTATAAGATTACCCAGCCAAAAATAGAAAATATCGTTTATTGATTATTACGAGCCCATTGATTTCAGCTTCTTGTCAAGCTTCTCAACCGCACGGTTCACGTCTGAAATCGTGCGCCCGCCTGTGCATACGATTTTTCCCGAGCCGAAAAGGAGAAATGCTACCTTCGGGTCGTCCATCCTGTAAACCAAACCGGGAAACTGCTCAGGCTCGTATTCCGCATTTTCCAGCTCGAATGCTATTTTGTCAAGATTAAGCTCGCGCTCAAGCCTTGCCGAAGCGACTATGTTCTCAACCGTGACTGTGTATTCGCGGGGAACCTTTATTCCCGCTTTCCTTATCATTGTCACGACTTTCGCAACCGCTTCGTTCGTGTCCTTCGGGCTTTTTGCGCCCGTGCACACGAGTTTTCCGGAAGAAAATATCAAGATAGCAGCTTTCGGGTTTTTCAGCCTAAGAACAAGCCCTGGAAACTGCTCCGGCTCGTATTCAATGCTTTCCAGCGTGGTAACCAACTTGTCCAGCTGCACCGGCACGTTCAGCGTGATCGATGCCACAACATTCTCTATTTTTATATGAAAAGCCATAGAAACCACGCATTTAGGTGAAATAATATTCTTTAAAGAGCTTTATAAAGGTTTATAAATAGCGTTTCTGGATGAAAAAGAAGCGTTTAAATGCTTTTAGCGCTATAAAATAATAAAGATAATTAGATGCAACGTAATCTATAAAAGAATTTTTTTTGTGTCTTCCCGATAAAGATTTTATAACAGACCGGTTTTCTTTTTAAACCTTTCTTTCTAATTCTGAATATGAAACTCGCGGCGCTTTTTTCCGGGGGGAAGGATTCCACTTATTCCATCTATCTCGCAAGGCAGGAAGGGCATAAAGTGAAATATCTTGCTACGGTAATTTCCGAAAACCCGGACAGCTTCATGTACCACACGCCAAATATAGGAATGGCTTTTCTTCAGTCGCAGTGCCTGGGAATACAGTTGGTCTCGATAAAAAGCTACGGTGAAAAGGAAAAGGAAGTCGAGGATTTGAAAAAACTCCTGAAGGGGTTGCAGGTTGAAGGCGTTCTCGCCGGCGCGATTGCAAGCAAATACCAGTACGAGCGCGTAAAGAAAGTGTGCGAGGAGCTTTCGCTCAACGTTGTTACGCCACTATGGGGAATGGACCAGGGAAAACTGCTCAAGAAAATGATTGAATCGGGCTTTGAAATAATTCTGACAACCGTTGCCGCGGAAGGCCTTGGCGAAAAATGGCTTGGAAGAAAAATTGACATGAAAGCCTTGAAAGACTTGAAAGGGCTGAAAAAGAAATACGGCATAAACATCGCGGGCGAGGGCGGCGAGTACGAGAGCCTCGTCATTGACTGTCCCCTCTTTCAGAGAAAGATAGAAATAACCGATTCGGAAAAAATCTGGGACAAGAAAATAAACAGCGGAAAGCTTGTCATCAAGGACGCAAAGCTGATTGAGAAGCAATGAAAAGGAATTTGGATAATAATCCGTATTTTTGCAAGGGAGAGAAGATGAGTTTTTAAATAAAAAGCATTTATATCCTTCTCTGATATATTTGCTATGAGCAAAGCCATTTCCGCTGTAATTGCCACGATAATGCTCCTCATGATAACAGTCTCCCTTATTGGCGTGTTCTATGTTTTCTCCTCAACGATGACGGGCACAACCACAGACGCAGGCTCGCAACAGGCTTCCCTCCTGACAAAACAACTCTCAGCCTGCGTCAGGATTGACAACATAATAGGAAGCCAGATAACAGTTACAAACTGCGGAAAGGGAATAATAACAAACGACTCTCTCGCCGTTTTCATTGACGATTCAAAACTCAAGATAATTATGAACACAATACCTGAAAACGGACAGGGTATTATCAATATAACAGACTTGCCAAGCACAACGCAGAAAAATCATGCTCTTCGGATAAAGAATGACATAGGCTCTGACACAGAAATATATTCAGGCATTCCCAGAAAGGGAACGGAGTCAAACCCCGGAGTTTCATGTGATGATATTTTTTCGAGTGGTTTCCTGCCGAGCGATGGGTTGTATTGGATAAATGCCGGAGGTTACAATTATAAGGCATTTTGCGACATGAGCAAAACCAACATTCTTCCATCCAATTCGTGGACCATCAGCAGCGGAAGCGATGGCATATTTAATCAAAACGGCCAGACATCTGAAAACATCAGGGAGTTCGGCGCAGGTCCTGATGGAAGCGCGGCTATTTTATGGAAAGGCGGCAACGATAACGTAAGCGATGCGGACGGCGGATGGAACACCAACGCCTTTTCAATAGATAAAAATAAAACTTACAGGGTGTCTGTTTGGATTAAAAAAACCAACAGCAACGACGGCACAACTTATTTCGGAATACAGGGCGGCCAAGTATTTGCGATAGGTGATGTAAACAAAACCATTCAGACCAACCCCTACTTTTTTTGCGGAGATTTGCCGTTGCTGGACAAGTGGTATCTTTTGGTTGGGTTCATACGCGGCAGCGGAGACGATTCCATGGTTAGCATGGGTGGAATATACAACCTGACCGGCAACAAGGTGGCCTCATTCGGCACTACGGGAAACTGCAACACGGAATTCAGGTTTACGTCTTCTGCATTAACCCAGACG
Organism: Candidatus Aenigmatarchaeota archaeon; assembly: GCA_036171435.1. Classification (GTDB taxonomy): domain Archaea; phylum Aenigmatarchaeota; class Aenigmatarchaeia; order Aenigmatarchaeales; family DAIDAN01; genus DAIDAN01. Next base: position 7,648 of record JAVHRC010000058.1, on the reverse strand, counting down.
CATCGGACATATCTTTTTTATGACATAACTATTGATGACAGGCAATATTTCTGGAATCCGAGGTTTGAGGAAGTGAATGGCAGGGAGCCAAGCATTAATCAGCTTTTGTTAAGAATATGAAAAGGGACAAAAAGATAGAATTCAAGTGTTGATATAAGACAGTCTAGAATCAGCTCTTTTTGAATATCTTTTTCCGACTATCAAAAGAAATGTTAGTCTTATTCCATCACATTCTCGCCGTAAATAACTTCCTCCAGCACCGGCGATTCCGCTTTTTCTTCTTCTATTTCAACTTCTTCCCCTTCCGTTTCATCCTCGGAAGATACAGTCCATTTGCCGGTTTCCAGCGAGCGCAGCCTGTCGTCAAGATTTCCTATTCCGGAAGTAACGCTTTTCCTGAATTCGAAAAGCCTGTTTTCTATGTCAATCGCCTTATTGGCGAGCCTATCCAAATCATTCTTTATGTCTTCCTTCAGCCTTGTTCCATGCTCCTCTATTTTCCCTTCTGCAACATTGCAAAAATGCTCTATCGTAGGCATGGCGTTTATTGAGCACAGTATGTTGGAACAGAGCTTTTCAACATTTCCTATTCTTGCCATAAGCTCCGGCTTTAGCTGGCTGTCCATATAATTCTTGTCTTTCTGCCTGCTTATTTCCACAACAACAATATCCAGAAGAAAGAGCGCTACTATTATATCGAGCACTGAATAACCCAGCACCTGAAGCGCAAGAAATGCTATCAGAAGAGCTGACAAACCCCAGAAAAGTTTTCTAAATGGCATCTTATCACGAACAAAGATAGAATAAAAAAGGATTTAAACTTGAAAACATCCCATAAACGCGGCTAAGAATTATATATGTCATCCTTTTAGTGCATTATATTTTGAGACAGATTTTTCCCAAGGACCCTCCTTTCCAGAATATATGCGTCTGTCTTCATTTTGCCGTTCTCCCCAATTTTCTTCGAGTGCTTCCCAATCTTCTTCATTTAAACCCATATAATCACTTTCTCATTTTTGTGAATAACCTATTTAAATCTATCATAGTTTCAGCTTTCCTGAATTGTGCGTTTCCTGAAGTTCAAACATTTCTTTTGCAACTTCCTTTATCGAACGAACGACTATTCCAATCTTGCTGCCAATCTTCTCGCCTGTTCTTGCTTCCGCGTCTGCAAGATACATTTCCGTCATAAGCGCGCTTATTTTCCCAGGCAGTTTCGGCGGCTGCTCGCATAACGCTGTCCAATCCGTTCCGATATCTGCTTTCTTTTTCGCAGCGTCGGCTTTTGCTTTCCAGCCGTTTGCTATGTACCAGTTTCTCAAAAATTGCTTGCTCACGTCAACAAATCCACCGCCGGTATTCATCATGAACCTGTCCTCGTCCAAAGTGCCTAACACGTCCACAATCATGAATTCGCCTTCCGAGTCTCGTGCAACTTCTATTTTCCCGTCGTAGTGTATCATCCCTGCGGCTTCGGAATTTCTTGTTATTATATCGTTCGCTTTCAGCGCGAGCTCCTCAAGCATGACCATTTCCGCCTGCGTTAATCCTGCGAGAATTCGCGCTTCCTCTTTTGACAAGATTCTGTCCTCAGCCTCAAGTTTTGTCGAATAGCTCATTTTTACTTTTGGCAATTTCTTGTTAGGCTCCGGCATTTCCTCGTATCCTAATTCCTGAAATGTTCTTTTTCCCTCTTTTATTTTTCTCAAGTCGGAGCTCTCCGGATGCGTGTAAATCCTGAAAATTATTTCTATCGGAAGCAGGCAATTCTTCGAGCCAGGCGCAAGATTTTTATACGGTTCCGGGATTTTCACAACCGCAATTTTCATCCTGCTCGTGCTTTCCATTCCAATATAATGCGTTTTTATTCCCTCTTTTTGGAGAAGCTCAAAATGTTTTTTTGCGATGGCAGCCATCGCGATTCCCTTGAATCTTATTTGACTATCCAAAAATCTTCCCCAGTCAAATATGGAAAAATAATCAAGAAACTCGAAAACACCTTCACCCTCCGCTTGCGCAGGCTCCTTGTAAATCAGAGTGTCTTTTGCTGAGCCCTCATGAATTCGTAGGACTTTCATGGAATCACCTATATTGAATTATTTTCATTTTTATAATCATGTAACTATTTCTCCCAGCAAACCATTCTCAAACGCATATTTTATTTCGGCTATAACCAAGTCCAATGGTGTTTGAATGTCTTTCCCAAGTTTTAGGGACAGTCTGCGCATCTCCGGCGACGTCGGCCCGACGCACGGACAGCCGGGTATTCGCGGGCTTACGTCAAAAACAAAAAATTCCATCTTGCGAGTTTCCAGATCTTCCGACAGAGCGCCCTGCAAAGCAAACAGTCCGAACAAACCCGGCGGGAATTCTTTCTCGCAGGTATTCAAAAACTTTTCCGCTGCCTCATAAACCAGCGGCTTGTAGGATTCGCGCATAGTCAGCCCATAATGTCCGACTTCTTCGTTTTTAATTGTAACATTCACAGCAAGCTGCTCTCTTGCGGGAAGGTCTCGGAAACCTGAAAGGTTTGTCTGCTTCCTGTCGTCAAAGCCCACGAAATCAAAGTCTCCGAATATTTGCTTTATCCCGTAAGACTGGAAGTTCGCATTGAACTTCTGCCCGAGCACGTATTCCTCTATTCTTGCGGACTTTAGCGCCGCTTCATCTATTATCCCTTTTGCCAAAAGCTCGCGGGACATTTTCTCGTATCCCTCCGGCGAAGAAGGATAAAAGAAAGCCCTTTCCAAAGGTTTTTCTTTTTGCTGGACTTTTACTATGCACAGCCTGTCAATCTCTTCAGGCTTTGCAAAATTTTTCGGAATTCTTATGCCTGCTTTTTCAAGCAGCCAATACTGGTTTTTAATTTCAGTTCTCTCTTCCGCGCGCAGAATAAACCTGTTGCCGTACATCGGCACAGCAAACTCGTTTTCTATTTTGTCATATCCCGTGTAAACGGAAAACGACCTGTTCGGTATGAATATCGTTCCCAAAGATTTCAGCTTCTCCTGGATTTCTGGCCTTGTGATATCGCTGAACTTGTCGAGAATTATGATATGGTCGAAAAGGAAACTGTTGTGCTTTGCATAAAGCGCCTCCCTGCCTTTTTGGCAGACAACAACCGTCTTGAATCCTGCGGATTTTGCGGCGATTCCAACCTCTTCCGCGGAGTGCGAGCCAAGAACTCCTATAGTGATATTATTGTATGATTTCGCAACATCCTGCATCTCTTTTCTCTGAATCATCACATCACACCTCCCCACTTTTTTATTATCTGATCCGTTTTCTGGACAGCCAAGCCAATGTAATTTTTGTAATCCATTATGCTTTCCAATTCTTCCACACTCAAATATTTTCCAACTTTGTCATCGGATAAAAGCAATTCCTTCAAATTCTTTCCATCGGAAAATGCGCGCATTGAATTCTCGCGGAGCAGCTCGTGCGCATCCTGCCTTCCCATTCCGCGCTTTACAAGCTCGGTTATTATCGCCTCCGCCATTATGGTTCCGCCCGAAAGCTCAAGATTCTTTTTCATGTTTTCCGGGAACACGACAATATCCTTCAAGATTTTGTTTGTCCTTGAGACGACTTCGTCAGCGAGAATGAAAACAGTCGGAAGCAGCGAGCGCTCACTCGCCGAGTTTGTGAGGTCGCGCTCATGCTCAAGAGCTATGTTCTCAAGAACAGGCTGCATGCAGGAGCGGATTATCCTGACGTTGCTGCAGATATTTTCGGCGTTTATCGGATTTCTTTTCTGCGCCATTGTCGAGGAGCCGACCTGCTGCTTTCCGAAAGGTTCGCTTGCCTCGGAAATTTCCGTGCGCTGGAGGTTCCGCACTTCTTTTGCTATCTGCTCAAGCGTGCAGGAAAAGATTATAACATCGCTTATAATTCGTGCAAGATTCTCCCGCGCCACAACCTGCGTGCTTATATCCGCAGGGGCAATGCCAAGATTTTTCATTACTTTTCTTTCAAGCTCGTCTCCCAAATCATACAGCTGCTGCGCGGCATAGGTTCCAACCGCTCCGGAAAATTTTCCCGTTATGTATTTCTTATCCTGCTCCATCCTTGCAATTCCATCCCCGATTTTATCGGCATAGTTTGCAATTTTGAAACCGAAGGTTATTGGTATCGCGTGCTGCCCGTGCGTTCTTCCAATCATCACGAGTTCCTTGTGTTTCTCGGCAACCGCGAGCGTGTTTTTCAAAAGTTCTTTGCTTTTTTCAAGCAAAATCTCAAGCGCTTCCTTTACCTGCAGAGCCTGCGCGGTGTCCACGATATCGTAGCTTGTCGCGGTGAGATGCACATACTTTCCCGCGTCGCCACATTGCTCAGTCAATGCTTTCACCAGAGCCATCACATCATGTTTCGTTTCCTCCTCAATCTTTTTCACAACTTCCAGTTTCACGTCGCGCGTGTTTGCCTTTTCCTTTATTTTCTGCGCCGCTTCTTTCGGGATTTTTCCCAAATCCGCCAGCGCTTCCGCGAGCGCTGCCTCGACGCGCAACTGCTGTTCCAATCTTTTCTCCTCGTCAAAGACGGCTCTCATCTCCTGCGAGCCGTAGCGATAATCAATCGGGTGAATTGACATTAACCATACCTCTCATGCCCGACTTCTTCGAGCTTTTTTGCCTTCTCCTCAATTTCCATCCTCATCTTTTCCTTGTAAGATTTTATTCTCTCGCCTATCTCAGGATATTTTATTCCAAGAATCTCCGCGGCGAGTATGCCTGCATTCTTTGCGTTGTTTATTGCAACGGTCGCAACAGGAATTCCGCCCGGCATCTGCATTATCGAAAGGAGAGAATCAATCCCGTCAAGGCTTTTTGTTTTTATGGGAACCCCTATGACTGGAATATGCGTAAGCGAGGCAACCATTCCTGGCAAGTGCGCTGCGCCGCCGGCTCCGGCAATTATAACTTCAATGCCGCGATTATTTGCTTCTTTTGCATAATTGAACATCCTGTCCGGAGTGCGATGTGCGGAAATTATTGTAACTTCGTTTTTCACGCCAAGGCTTTCCAAAATTTCAGCGGCTTCCTTCATGACAGGCAAGTCAGAATCGCTGCCCATGATTATTCCAACCATAGCCATTAAATCACCTCGAAACTTATTGCTGCTCTCGCAGCCTCAGCCTTTCTTATGGCGATGTCAATATTTTGGTCAAGAACCGTTATATGTCCCATCTTTCTTTTTTTCTTGACAACATGCTTGCCATAAATATGCAAACTGGCGCCGTGAACAGAAAGTGCGTCAGGCATTCCTAGCATTTTATAATTCCCCTCGCGGCTGTCCTCTCCGAGAATGTTTATCATAACAGCAGGCGAAAGCAGTGTTGCGTCGCCTAACGGAAGACCGAGAATGGCGCGAATGTGCTGCTCGAACTGCGATACGTGGCATGCTTCAATCGTGTAATGTCCCGAGTTGTGCGGCCTCGGCGCAATCTCGTTAACAAGAACCTCGCTTTCTGCCGTGACAAACATTTCTATTCCAAATATTCCCGCGCCTTTCAGGACTTCCATGGTATTGGTTGCTATTTCTTCCGCTTTCTTCATCACGCTGCTGTCCACGCGCGCAGGCGCGATTGTCATATTCAATATGCTATCTTTGTGGATGTTTTCAGCAAGCGGATAACATGCTATCTCGCCTTTCGTGCTTCTTGCAACCATAACGGAAACTTCCTTTGTGAAAGGAATGAATTTTTCCAGCATCATGCCTTTTCCTCGGAATTGGAGAAACGCGCCTTCGGCGTCTTCCGTCTTTTCAATGAGAATGTTTCCGCGCCCGTCATAGGAATCCTTGCAGACTTTCAGCATTGCAGGATAGCCGAATTTCGCGAGCCCTGCTTTCAGCTCATCAAGATTATTTACGCGCGCAAAATCCGGAACGGGAATCCCGTTTTTCTTGAGAAAGGTTTTTTGCAGAAATTTATCCTGAATTATTTCAAGCGTTTCAGGAGACGGATTTATGTTGCAGCCGTTTTTTTGCAGTTTTTTGAGCGCTTCAACATTTCCCAGTTCAATTTCATATGTCAGGACGCTGCACCTTTTTGCAAGATTTTCTATGGCTTTCAAATCCTTGAAATCGGCGACTATTTGGTCGTCAGAAACGGATGCAGCCGGGAGTAGGGTCAAGAACGATAACGCCGAACGACATGCGCTTTGCCTCCAACGCGAGCATCTTTCCCAATTGTCCGCCTCCTATGATGCCTATGACGGGGTTTGCGTCTATACTCATGCACCTGCTTTTGTTAAGAAGAAACAAAAAAACATCTTATCCTAATAACATGCGCAAAAGAATATAAGTTTAATAGCAATCTCAGAAAAACTTTCAACCGGGCATTTACTTGAACTTCTCGTCCCAGAAGCCGTTGTCAATTTCCTTCATTATCTCTTTCGGGCTTTTGCCTTCCACAGTTACTCCAACGCTCAAACAAGTCCCGACAACCTGCTTTGCGGCTGTTCTCGTTGTTCGCGCGCTCATCCCGTCGATTTTTGATTTTGCTATCTTTACGATTTGCTCCATTTTTAGGTCTCCGACAGCTTCCTTTCCTGCTGTCTTCGCAAGAAGCTTCGTTCCGATTTCTTTTTTTATCAATGCTGAGACTGGCGGGCTGCCGACCTTTATTTCAAACTCCTTTGTCTTAGAATCGAAAATAACAGAAACTGGAACCTGCATTCCGCCAAATTCCCTTGTCTTTTCGTTTATCGCCGAGATAACCTGACCTACGTTCAGCTTCGCTGCGCTCAAAGCGGGACCGAGTGGCGGAGCCGGCGTTGCCTTTCCTCCCTCAACCAAGAGTTTCACGGTTTGTTTTTCCGGCATAAAAATTCACCATATGATAATGATTTCAATTTATTTAAACACTTCTTTTGCTTTACTTCTGTTCCTCGCCTTTCTGCGTGAGCTTGACCGAATCAATCGCGACTGTTATCGGTATTGGGACAGCTGCCTCCAAAAACTCGACGGTTACCTCGTCCTTTGTCTCGTCCACTCGCGTGATTTTGCCTTTCTCGCCCTTGAACGGGCCGGAAATTATCTCCACGATATCGCCGCGGTTTATCTTTATATCGACTTTCTTTGCCTCAAGAAGGTGCTTCAATTGTTCCAACGGCACAGGCCTTGCTATCAATCCCCGCACGTGAGGCACGCCTGATGTGAGCTTCTCTATTGCAGCAGCAGCATCCGTTTCCAAAAATATGTAGCCTTTCAGCTCCGACGGATAGAAAATGGCTCTTATGGGCAGTCCTATATTCTGCGCCCTGTTTGCGAGAGTGTTTATCACGGTGCTTTCCCTTCCCACTGTAACACGGATTGTATATATCATGTTTATCACTAAGACTTAAGCGGCCAACGGCTGCAACAGATAATAAATAATATAAATCACAAATCCTGTCGCGCCTACAAGCGCTATCCCGAGAGCCGTGATTCTCGCAGTCGAGAGAAACTCCTCCTTGTCAGGCTTCCTGCTAACCGCTATCACTCTCCTGTATTCCTCAAGCTTTTCCTTCCATTTTACGGGCGAAAAAAGGTTTTTAATATTCATAAATATCACGCAAAGCTTCAAAAGAATTCTTGCAATTCCGGACTTAAAAGCGTTTCCAGAAAGTATTATAGGTTGTTTTGGAAGGTTTAAATGCTTTATGGT
>JAVHRC010000057.1:0-16463 GCA_036171435.1 Candidatus Aenigmatarchaeota archaeon | reverse complement strand
TTGTTGCTGGAGCACAGAACTGGTATGCGGAGATAAATTCAACTGAGGACAACTACAAGGCAAACACTTCGGAAATATTCAATATCGATCTTACTTTGCAAGGTTGTGCTGCATCAGTTGATGTTGATACTATAACATATGACTTCATTCCAAAGGAATCTTTCCAATACAGGAACTTTACTGTTAATTCAACTGTAAGAGCGTGGTATGCAAATGCTGAGAATGTTAATGCTACCATCACGCTGCCGTCAGGATGGGCTACCACAAACTATACACAATATCTTGAGACCATAACCACAACATCGCCAAGAAAGATTTCTTGGGACATAAACTCATCAACTTACGGCGAGAACAATTTCACGGTGTTTGCAAACTCAAGCAACGCGGGAAATGTTACAATATCCTCAAGCAGGGTAATTGTTTACAAATACAACGCATCCGCCTCTCCTGCTGAATCGTTGCCAAGGACAATAACTGCTGGCAACAGCCAAATCTTTTCTTGGGCTTGCGAGGCTGGGCAGTACAGGATTGCCAACATCACAGCGACATGGGATGGAAATAACACAAAGGCAAGGGTTGAAGTTTATAACGGGACAAGCTGGACAGATATCCTTCATAGCTTGTATCTGAACAGTTCAGGAACAGCAAGAAAAGACTTTATTCCGTTGTTGGAGAACCAGTTAAATGCAAATGAAACGGGATTCTGTTTGGCAAGAGTAAGCAATGTCGGATTGAACAACATAAGCATAACAGGATTGACAAAGTCAGACTATCACAACGAGACAATACAAATACAGGATATTCAGGCTAAGGTTAATGTTTCTGTGACAACAGGAATGGAAACAGTTGAGAGATTGTTCAATGTAACAGTCAGGGTTGCAAACTCCAACTCAACAACATATTCTGGAACATTATGGCTGAACATAACAAATTCAACAGGCTGGGTTGTGAACTTCAGCTCACAGGCTGTGAGCTTGACAGCGAATGCTGTGAACTGGTTTAACTTCACGAACATTAACAAGACAAATTGGACGCAAGATGTTTATAATATGAGAGCATACCTCACATATGCTTCCAAATCAACTGAAAGGTCTGAACCACTAACAATAAGGGATGTTGCTGTTGAGAGCAAGACAGCGAACTGGATGTGCAACCAGACGGTTGAGGAATATAATGTGACGATAGTTAATCCGTTCAGCGATTCTATTCAATACAATGTGAGCCTGATTGTTCCTTCAGGATGGACATATTCTCCAACATACCAGCTTGTGAATGCAAGCGCGGCAAGAAATTACACAACAACATTTAATCTCACTACTCCGGCATTGCCAAGCAACGCAACAATAAATGCTTCCATCAGATATGCATATCCTTGGGCAAACAAGACAAGAACTTCCAACTATACAACAGAAGCGAACAACAGCATACCAATCCTTGAGATTGTGAGGGAAACGCCATTGGAAATGAGCAACAGCACGGAATTCTATTCAAGACTTGTAGTGCATAACAAGGGATGCGCAGACGCAAGTTCCGTAAGTTTTGTTGAAAAGATATCGAGCGGATGGACTGCATACGGGCAGACGCTTGACGGTTCCTCATTGGGAGAAGCAGACATACCAAACGGGGAAATAAGATTTTCCTCAACAGACTTTGGAACCATAAGCTCTGGAACATACAAAGTTGCATCCTACAAGATTCTATCCAACTTGCAGCCATACCAGACTGGAACCGTTAGATATAATCTCACATGGAACGGGCGCAACATATATGAGGAAAAAACATTTTCAATAAAATCAATGAGATATGTGAGCGAGGAGCACCTTTCATTCGACCTCACATCCGAGGGAGGATATAAGAAAAGGTCTGCCCAGCCTGCAGCGAACCAGACATACAACCTTTCTGTAAAAAATACCGGAGATATTGACATATCATCGGGATTATGGAATGTTTCGCTTTTCATACCTTCGGGCTGCGAGCCTTCCAACTACACGGGAGCATGGAATTCAACAGGCAGGAAAATAAACTGGCAGCTCGGAAGCATTGCCAAATCAGCGGAAACGAAACTCGGATTCGTGATGAACTGCACGGTGGAAGGAAAATATATGCTGAAGGCGGAGAGCCTCAGGAACACGACAAACCAGACAACATTTGTGAACAATACAAACATATTCTGTTTAGGCTCGTCATGCTCAAACTCAACGAGCTATTCATTTACAAAGCCCGATAATGCGAGATACGAGAAGCTGGGGGAGATTGACTTTTACACAAGCTATGATTTCTCAGGGCAGAACCTCACGATAGGCCAGGGGTTTGTAAATGTCAGCAATGATATTGCAAACCAGAGCATTGCCTGGCAGAATTATTCGCACATATCCGGCAGCAGAAAAATCTGGTCAAACTATTCCATTGATGAAAGCGAGCAGGACAAGTTCATTTCAGAATCGCGCAATATAGGCGTGGGCGGATATGCGGATGCTGTCTACGGGGAGCAGGCGAACATAACAGTAGAGACGCTTGCGTATACCTGGAAGACGGGAAAAGTTTTCAATGATGCGCAGCCGCTTTTCGTGAGGGTAAAGACTTATGTGTTCGTGCCGGAACCTCCGGTACTTGACAGCCCGAAGAACGACTCAGACCAGTTCAGCTCCAACATAGTCTTGACTTGGAAAGAATCTACAGGAGCAGACAATTATTATATTTATGGCGACACAACTGATGCCAGCACGTATCTTGGCAGCACAACCACAACAGCCTTCCTATGGAGCGGCCTTGATTCAAACACTTACAAATGGAAGGTAAAGGCTGCGGCAGGGGAGCAGAATTCCACATACTCGGATACATGGCAGTTTACGCTTGACCTGTGCGGAGAAAACGTTGGCTATTCATATGCGAAACTGTATCCGATGAGCTACAACAACAATACGGATACAATATATGTATGGGGCTCTGACGGAAGCGACGGCTACACTGCAATGGGAAACAATGACACAAACCCGATAACGTTTGAACAAATATACAAGTTTGGAAAAGCAGTCCGCGGAGAATGCGCCGTGCTGAAGCCAGCATCGGGAATATATGTAGTGCTGACAAGGCTGTTTTTGGGTAACGGAACAAAACCGTCTTATGTGGAAAGCAAGGGAGAGTCAATATCATTCACATCATTGAACATGTCACAGCTTACAGTGAACGCGAGCGCGAACATGAAATTCGGAGGAGTTGCAAACGGGATTCCGCAGGAAGGGACAAACATAAACTTCAAGTCAGATGCGCTTGATGACAAGCTCCTGGATGTTTCAGGCGGAAGCATATCGTTCTACAGCGGCATCATAACTGATGTGGGAAGCACATGGGGCAAGCTTGTATACAGGGGCGCATGCGGCTCGGGCGAGAATTATTCCGCATCAAACTCGTCCGTGACAATAAAGAGCGCAAATTTCGACAGGGCATCAAGAGGCCAGTTCTTCTACACAAACAATGTCTCGATAGATGACATGACAATAAATAGGATAAATTCGTCCACCTCATACGGCATAGTCGCGGCATGCAATGTTCCCCTGATGAACAACCTGAAAATATACCACCAAGAGCAGAACGGGAGCGCAATTTCCACAACGGGAAATATGCCGAACTACACTGACATAACAGTGCAGAATTCCATTCTTGATTATAATACAAAAGATGTCATAGCAACAGGAAATGGCCGCGGTGTGCAGCTCATCAACACGCAATGGGACAGAACTTATGATTGGAACTTCAACAATACTGACGGCAACAAAAACGGGACAGTCTCGATAAAGGAGAGCTACGGTTATGTTCCGACTTTCGAAGACACAAGCAGCGTAAAATTGGCAAACCTGAGCATCATAATGCTTGATGTTTTCGGGAACAGGCAGTTCAACCTTACATCAGATGTAAACGGCTCCGTCGGCGAGCAATATATAAAAACATGGCAGGTTGAGAAATCCACATCAGGCGAGGCAATAACAAGCTACAACCCGTACATGGTTTACCTGAAAAAATATGCAAAAAGATTTAGCACTGAGCTGAAAAGCTTTGCGGTAAGAACTGTGGAAACAAAGCAAATCGCAGCAAACGGCTTCTCGACAAAATCGGAATCGCAGGCTGCAGCGCTCGCGGATATTACATATAATGAGCCTGCGAAAATCGGCTATGGAGGCGAGACCAACTCGTCATGGGAATTTTCCGGACAGCTGAAGAAATACCCACTGGACCAGTGCCAGTATTATGCGCTGTTCGCGAACGGAACAAAACTCGGCGAGAATGTCAATTACACCATAAGCAGCTATGCAACCGGGGCAATAACATTCCTGCAGAACATGTCCGGCTTTACGGTTTATCCAACCTATTATTATGGGGGAAACGTGACAGTCACAAACGGTCCCCTGTCCAACAATTACACGATGAAGGACATTTATGATTACACGCAATACAAGACTTACAAAAATAATCTGACAGAGGATGTCTACACTGTTGACGGAATAACCTACACATTCTGCGTGAACTTTGTTATCGGAAACACAACAAGAACGGGAAGCATATCCGACGGCGACTCGAAAATCGCATTCAAAAACGGTTATGAGTTGAAGTTTGACGGGCTGGGAGGCTTTGTTGACTTGGCTGGCATAACCGCAGGCGGGGGAACCGGCGGCGGAGGGGGAGGCGGAGGAGGATTGCCATTAAGCATCTTTAACGGCGTTGGATACAATTATGCGCCAGGTGACACTGTTTATGTTTTCACAACAGTCCTTAATACAACATCAGGAAGCAAAGTACCAGCTACAGTAAACGTAAGCATCAGGTATTGGAACAACACATTAATAACAAACGGATATTCATCAATGACTTCAGAGACAACATTTACATTCAATTACACGCTTCCTTCTTCAACGCCTTCCGGAACTTACAGGATTGATGTATATGCAACTTACGGGGGAGGTAGCGTTTCCGACACGCTCGCTTTCATCGTTTCATCAGGCTCAAGCGGCTCGGCTTATCCGACCATCGAGCTTTTGGTGTCCTCCCCCATTAATGCGGCAGAAAATGCGAACATAGGCGCGCTTGTCAAGACATCGCCCGGGATTATAGCGAACTGCGACGGCAGTCTTGGAATAACAATAAGGGACCTTAACAGCGGAACAAACTATAATGGAATAATGACATGGTTCGGAACGGGAATGTACAATTACTCCTGGACAACGCCGGGAACGCCAAGCGTGTTTTATGTGAATGCAAGCTGCGCAATTTCCGGCACAAGCTATACGGGCTTTACATTGCTTTCAACCAAGCCTGTCGGCGCAACAGCATCAGTGGACTACAACCAGATTGCCGCGTATGTCTGGAACTACAATTACAGGAACCTTACTTGGTGGAACACTTCGGGAATTGCAGAAGCTGTCTGGACAAACCCGATAAGGAACCTGACTTATTACAACCAGACTGTTTCGGAAAGCTTGGAAAACTGTTTGAAAAACAGCCAGTGCTCCGGCTGGTGGATTAACACAACGCTCTCGCAGATAAACTCCACGATAAATTTGATAAACACAAGCACGAACAAAATCTACAATGACACGCAATGGATTAGAAACGCTTTCAACTGTTCTACTTCAGATAATGAAATATGCGGCAGGTTGCAGAATATTCTGAACAATGCTTCAGACACGCAATCAAGAGTATATTATTTGAACATGACCCAAATACCTGCAATCCAGCAGGATGTTGACAGCCTGCAGACAGATGTAACATGGCTAAGGAATAATGTTGCAACCATGTCCGCCCTGCAGGATGTGAACAGCAGCGTATGGTGGATAAGGAACAATACGGTAACACAGACAATGTTTGAAAACAATATGACAGATATAAGAAGCAGATTGAATGAAATTAATTCTACAACTCAAACAATCAAATATGCTACTAATTGTTCCAGCCCGGCAAACAGCCAGCTATGCGCATATCTTAATGACATAAACAGCACAGTCGCCTACATCAAAAATAATATGGCAACATATTCGCAAGTTTTGAATGTGAGCAATGACACGCAGCGGATAAGAAGCAACGTTGCAACGCAGGAGGCATTGGACAACAACTTTACCGACATAAGGAGCAGACTAACGAACATGAACAGCACTCTTGTGAACGTTCATGATGACTTGAATGCAACAAACCAGAGCCTATCCCAGCAAATATCAAATGTGCAGAGCAATGTAACCTGGATAAAAGATAATGTTGCAACATCCGATGAAATAGACAGCAACTTCACGCAAACTTTCAACAAACTTGCCAACATCAACAGCACGCTGTGGGATGTGAAGGACTACCTCTATATCAATATCACTGGCAACTTGAATATTATCAACAGCACTACAAACAGGACATACTCGTATCTATATTCAAACATTTCAACGCAGCAGAACATCACGGACATAATCAACAGGCTCAACAACATACAGGACAATTCAACATACATGAAAAACAACATGTTCTACCAGTCAAACGCAACCTCGGCATTCGAGGTAAAGCCTTTGTCCACAGCATATGTGGAGCCTAACGGCAACGCAGAGCTTTTCATATTGACAAATGACTTGCTCGGCAGCCAGAAAACGGTTTCAGCCGCAAGCTGCAATGTTACCAGAAGAGGAACACTAATCGCACAAGGTTCAACATCAATCAGCGCAGGATATGTTTATGCAAACTGGACAGTACCGCTCTCGCAGCCAACAGGAGAATACCATTGGAACTGCACGCTTACCGGAAGCACCGTGAATATAGGCGTCCCGTTCTATCTTGCTTCACAATACGAAATAACAATGTCTGACTTCCCGTATGCGGTCAAGGGAAAGAACTTTATGGCAAAAATATGGGTCAAAAGCTTCGGCAATCCAATTGATGCGGACTCGCTCCCAAAGATAACGCTTTACGACCCTGATAGAGGCATACCATCCGCAGGCGGAACGCTTCAGCAGAATGTGAGCATGATTCTGGAAGAAACAGGAATTTATAGATATAACTATACAACACTGTCTTCAGATAAATCCGGAGTTTGGGAGGCTGTTGTTTATGTTACCCTGAACGGCATGGTTTCCCAGTACAACGATTACTGGCAATTGGGAACCTCAATAGCTGATGCCATAATCAATTCGATTGTTGATAATACTGTCCCGAATATAACGGCTGACGTAACCGTAAAGAACGCTGGCGAGCTGGGCTCTGACTTCAATATTGTTTATTGCATATCCAGCAGCGGAACCAGCCAATATTGCGATGCAGGCACTGACATAGCATACGGTTCATATACGCAATGGTTCAATGCCGGTGAAATAAACAATACAAACCTGACGCTTAATGTTCTGAGCGAAGGAGCATACTGGTTCAAGCTCAATGCAAAGCCTGTCATACAGGATGCCTGGGCCACTTCCGTAAAACAGTTCTCAACCTCGGGGTATGCGGCTCCATCATGTTCTGACGGGATACAGAACCAGGGAGAGACTGGAGTGGACTGCGGAGGGCCTTGCGCCGCATGTTCGGCTGCTGTTTCTGCACCGTCCGGCGGCGGAGGCCCTGGAGTTACGCCCGCACCGGCGGAGCTTGGAAAAATAAACATTTCAGACTATCCGAAAACGATGAAAGTGGAGCAGGGAAGCGTTGAATTCTATTCGGCGAAAGTTAAAAATATCGGGAAAGGCAAACTAAACAATGTCACGCTCTCAATGGATTTGCCTGCATGGATGTACTCAATAACTCCGGAAAGCATCAGCGAGATTGCCGCCGGAAAGGAATCTTCTTACATAATTAAGATAAAAATTCCCATAGGCACAGAACCAAAGGAATACGCATACAAGATAAGGGCGAAAAGCAACGAGGACGAGCAGAACGTTTACGGCGTGCTTGAAATAAAAAAGCGTGAAAAATTAATTCCATTCCTGATATCCGACATAATCGTTTCCACGCCGAAACTGTACCTTAACAGCGAAGGAAAGATAAAAGTGTTCCTTGAAAACACGGGAGAAGATGACATGAAAGTTTCCGGCAGGCTGCTGCTCCCAAGCGGATGGGTGTCAAGGGAAGGTGATATCGTAAAAATCATACCTTCAAAATCGAACATGACCATAGATTTCAGCATAATACCCTCGACATTCGGCTTGCACAACATAACGCTGGAGATAATATACGGAAGTGAGAGAATGACAAAAGACATACTCGTTGATGTGGAGGTGCCCGTAAAAGTTCCGGAGATCGCGGTGCAATGGGAATGGATAGCAGGCTTGATATTCGTGATAATCGTTTCAGTAATAATAATGAAGAAGAGGGAGGAAAGAGTTTACAGGAGCGAACTGCGCGAGATAAAAAAGCATATAATCAAACAAAAACAATCTTAATTAAAATAGGTGAGGTAAAATGGGAAAAATAATCGGCATTGTGAGCGGAAAAGGCGGCGTTGGAAAAACGACGACGACGGCGAATCTTGGGCTTGCGCTGCAGCTGTTGGGAAACAGCGTCTGCATAATCGACGCGAACGTCACAACCGCAAACCTCGGGCTGCATTTCGGGATAACGCATTATCCCGTGACCGTGCACGAGATACTGAAGAATGATTTTCCCGTGCTGGACTCGGTCTTCGTTCACCAATCGGGACTGAGAATAATAACAGGCTCGCTCTCGCTGGAAAACGCCGAAAACGTGCAGGTGACCAAGCTCAGGAAAATTCTCGAAACGCTTGCGCAGACATATGCTTACGTTCTTGTTGATTCGGCGCCAGGGCTGGAAACGCAGGCTATGGCAATAGCCCAAAGCTGCGACGAGTTGCTTGTTGTGGTGAATCTTGACCTGCCGTCGGTCACGGATGCCATAAAAATAATAGAGTTCGCAAGGGAAAAAAGAATAGCGGTTGGCGGGCTTATAATAAACAAGATATTCAACAAAAACTTTGAGCTCAAGCCTGATGAGATAGAATCCGTGACAAATGTTCCTGTAATCGCAATGGTGCCGTTTGACATGAATATTCCAAGATCGATAGCGGCAAAAATGCCTTTGGTGCAGTTCTTGCCTACATCTCCGGCCGCGCTTGAATTTAAAACGCTTGCAACAAGACTGTCCGGGATTATAATCAATAAAAAAGGGGTATTTGACTGGATAAAAAAGATGTTTACAAGAACAAGAAAGGAATGGAAAGCTAAGTATGAACAAGCTAAAGAAACATCATCTGCCTCTTCGGTCGAAAATTTCAAGGAAAATCTGAAGAAAGAGATAATAAAAAAACTGGGAGAAAAGGCTGTATCAGAAGAATGATTGCCTCAATGGGTGATAACATGGCGAACAACGAGTTTGTGGAAAATATGGCGGAGGAAATCGTGGAAATGATATCCAATACGAAAAAAATAATGTCCTTGTCGCAGGATATGGAAAGCCTGAAGAAACAACAGGAAGAATGCCTTGACAACATAAATAATTTGGAAAATAGCATAAAGGAAATTAAAAAAATACTCAAGGAGCATTTTAACGGCTTGAATCCGGAAGAGCCTGAAAGCGAATAAAGTTAATAAAAAAACGCACTCAAGCGCCAATTTGCACCGCTCGCACAAAAAGCAAAGTGCACAGAAATGCTTTGCGTTTCTGGCTACGCCGAAAAACCTACGGTTTTTCGTGCCTGTTAAAGTTTATGTACTAAAACAAAAAAAGGTATGGGAAATGAGAAAGATAATTCTTTTGGCAGTGTTTATTATTTATTTTGCCGCAATTGCAGGAGCGCAGATGTATTATAATATTGTTCTCTATTCTCCGGTAGCGGACGCAGTATTTTATCTCGGCGAGAAGATAGATTTTAGAATGGAAGTAATGGAAGGGACTGAAAAGATTTCCGGGGCAAATGCTGTTGCGAATCTTCCGGGCGCAACGCTCGCGCTTTCTGAATCAGGGGGGGCTTACACCGGCAATTACACCCTGAAATGGAATGACAATCCTGGAATTTGAAATATAAAAATCAAGGCTGAGAAAGGTACTTTCAGGGGGGAAAGAAACGTCTCAATCCGGGTTAATCCTGTAAAATTAAGCATCCAGATATTATTCCCACAAGAGTATGTTATCAGCAATGAGCAGATTGAGATAAAGGTAAATGTTTCCTATCCGGACGGCTCGCCGTTCAATGGAAAAGTGACGGCATCCACGCCTTACAATGATGATACTCTGGAAAACGCGGGAGGATATTATCGCTATACTTTTCCCAGCAAAGACGGATTCTGGACATTGAAGATAAACGCCTCGGATGGAAAAAATTCAGGATACTCCGAAAGAATGTTTCTTATAAGCAGAAAGTCGGTTATAACTTCAATATTGGAATACTGGTATATTATTGCAATGCCTTTCGTTCTTGTATCTGTTATTTTATTTTTTGTGAAAATGCCGGATATCCTGCTTGTCAGACTCAGAAAGAGGGAATCCAAACTGAAGGGGCTTCTTATTGAAACGCAGGAAAAGTATTTCAGTGAAAAGACAATAAATCCGAAGAATTTCAAGGATATTGAGACAAAATACAAATCGCAGTATGAAAGCGTAAAGGCGGACATTGCGGAGCTTGAGAATAAGGACAGAAGGTTGCGCGGCTACCTTTACAGGAAAATCCATGAACGGGCAAAAAATAAGGAATCTGCGCCCGTCGCGGAAGAAAATGTCAGAAACAAAGGAAAAGCGGATGAAGAAAATAATAAGAATAAAAAAGAGAAAAAGCCTGCTTCAGATTCAAACGAAAAAAAAGGATGGGAAGATGAAGCCCTGAGCGGCAAAGAAAAATGATATTAACCTTCAGGAAAAAACTTTTCTGTGTCATCATAGGAATTCAGGAAACATCTCCTGATTTCTAATGCTCTTCGATTTCTATTCCAAACAATCTTATAAGCGGTTAATTGTTTAAGACCGGCTGCAATGTCATCCTGCTTTCGTTATCTTCTTTATGAACTCGGGCAACTCGTCAGCATGGTTCTTCAGAATATAGTCGTTCCAAAGCTGGTCAAGAATCATAACCGTAAGCAGTATTCCCGTTCCTGTTCCGATTGCGCTTGTCAAGTCTGCAAATCCCGCGAGGAAGCCGACAAAGGCTCCGCCCAAAACCGCGAGGGCGGGAATATATTTTTGCAGCACGCCTTCTATTATTCTCGGGTCGCGCCTGAATCCGGGTATCATCACGTTCGCGGCCTTGAACTGTTCTGCAACCGAGTGCGCATCCATTCCCGCGGTACCAACCCAGAACTTGGAAAAAACTATCGAGCCCAAAATCATTATAACCATGTATATCAGCGCATGCACGGAATCTATCTCGTCAATAAGAGGCTCCGCTATTGCGCCAAGCGCGAGAGTTCCCACCAATAATCCGATTATTCCGCCGGCAACAGACATCCTGAGTATGTATTTCTTCCACATTTTCATGGCAATGAAGCCGAACAAAAGCATGAACAATCCCGCAAATATCGTGATTATCATCAATGACGCAGACCTCGGGTTTGAAAGGAGATATGCAACAGACCATGCCTTCTCGGGCTGCCTGAATTCGTTGTAATCCCCCAGGAAACTGTTTCCTCCCGCAGCCATAATGCCGCCCATCACCTGAACGTTTGCCAGCACTGCCGCAATAAGTATTACGGGAATATTGCTCGCGTATATGAATTTCAGGGACCAGCGACGCGCCCCGAATTTTCCGAAAGGCATGGAAAATGCCATCGGTATTTCAATCTTCATTGATTGGGCAAAAAGAACAATCGCAAGCACGAGTATCGTTGCAATAAGGGGCAGCGTGGCTTTCAATGCAAGAAGGGGGTTGCCTGCGCCAAACTGGATTAAAACTTTCCAGATTATTCCTACTACCGTGCCTGCATCGCCTCCCGCAAAGAACAGCCTTCCAGTCTGGTCAAGGGGGCTGAATATGCTCAATACCATTGTCTTTGAGACGCCTGCCGCGATAAACAGGGATATTCCCGAGCCAAGCCCCCATTTTGTTATAACCTCGTCCATGAACATTATTATTATTCCGCCTGCGGCAATCTGCAGAATCACCAGGGGCGCAAGAATCGGCGCTGTCGGAGCTATTGCGCCCGCGGACACGTATGCTATCGCCTCGAAAAACGAGAACAATATTCCAAGAATCTTCTGCGTTCCCGCGAACTTTGCCTTTCCGTCTTCCGAGTGCATGTCCCATTTGAGAATCTTGCTTCCCACCAGCAATTGCAAAATGATAGAAGCCGTGACTATCGGGCCGATTCCCAATGTTATCAATGAGCCGAATTTGGAGCCGAACACTATTTCAAGGAAGTTGGCTTCCGAGCTCACGGTTGTGGTTACGCCAAATACCGTGACGGAGCCGATGATATAATATGCAACCAGGATTAAGGCCGTCCACTTGAGCTTTTCCCTGAAGCTGAGCTTTGTCACCGGCTTTGCCACGCTCGGCAGGTATTTTCCTATTTGCGCTAAGTCAAACATAAAAATCATTTTGGAGAATCAATCAACCGCTATCCGACGATTTCTAAAATTAGCAAAAGAAACTTTATAAAGGTTAAGAAAAACGCGCGGATGATATTCTTCCGCTTTAAGCCGGCAGTTCTCTGGTTGCGCGAATTTCTGGAGTTGATGGAAATAATACGGCACTTCTTTCTGTTCTGTTTCCGCGATTATCTATGATAATCGATTCCATAACCCTGTCCATATATTCTTGCGCATAAGGAATTGCATTTACGCCATATTCCTCCTTGACCCTGTCTTTCAGGACTTCGGTGATTTCACCGTATTCAAAATTTCTCTTGCCCGAAGCCAGCTCATAGCCTGTTATGCCGAATTTCGGGACAACTAAATCTTCAAATATTCTTTCCACAGACTTGAGCACGGCTTCTTTTTTTCTGCCAGTTTTTATAAGTTCCCTTACGTATCCCGCGTAAAGCGCGTTAATCTCTGCCGCATACCTCGTTGAATTTGCCCTTTCAGAAAAATTGCAAAATCGCATAAACATAGGCGGTTTTTCCGGAATGCCTGCCGCAGGCTCAATCTTTCTCCTGTATTTTTCAAGATTCGGATTTATTGCCATAATACCACGTTTTCAATTTTCTTATTCCCGCCAAAAGCATTTATGCTTGCAAACGTCGCTTCAGACTTTATATTCGAATATGGTTGTCGGAATCGCGTCTACCTTTTCATTAAGCAAAAAATTATAATATTCCCTGAACTTGGAATCAAGTTCTGCCAGCACCGTATTCTGGCATTTTCTGCAGTTTTTCAATGTCTGCCTTTTTATCAGCGGGTCCCGCATGCCATCGGTCTTTCTTTCAAGTTCGCGCTCGGTTTCCTCAATCAAAACCTCTCTGAAAATATTCTCTATCTGCGGAATTAGCCCAGCATCATCATAAGTTTCTAAAAGTTGCGCCCCACCATTGCCGTAGCCGACTCGATCCAGCCTTCTTCTATTGTAAATCAGATGATTCTTGTATTCTTTTTTTGTGCTTTCATCCATCCATCTCATGTTGCGGAGGTATTTCTGCGCAAGTCCGCCCCTCTCGAAGAATATTCCTATTCTTCTGCTGTCTTTTATCACGCCGTCTTCTTCATATGATGGCTGTTCAAACATTCCTATCACTCCTTATTTTTTTAATTGGAAATTTCCAAAAACAAAAAAAACCTGAAAAACACTATCTTAAATCAAAACAACATTGCTGCAAAAATCCACGAAAAACAAAGTTTTCCGGATGCCAAAATGCACGCGAACGAAGTTCGCGGCATGCTGAAACCGAAGGTTTCATGCAAGTTGAAAACTTTTTGTGCAAATTGAGAATAAAGGTCATCTAAAAAGATAGAATCATCCCAACTCAATATGCTGTAAGACAAATCTTAGAATTCTTAATGGAACGATTCCAGCAGCTAACAGAAACATGCACTCTCGGTGACGCTGCGGAATTAAACATACCAAGATTATTTGCGTTCATATATAAATACTTTATGGTTGTGTTATTTTTTAACGCATTCGTTTCTTTTTATTCTGCAGCCTGCAATATTGGCTATGCTGAATTATCGAAAAAATAAATACGGCGCGGAAGCGTCGCCGAAGCTCACGCATCTCCTGATATCGATAATGGTCGCGATATTTCTTTTGGAGATTTATCTCGGATATGCTTCCGGTCAAAAGACGGTTTCCACATTGTTCCAGAATTACGGCTTCTCACTTGCAGGATTCCTTTCCGGAAACTTGTGGACTCCGATAACTTCCATATTCCTGCACGCAAGCCCGGAGCATCTCCTGCTTAACATGTTTGCGCTTTATTTTTTCGGCAGGGTTGTTGAGCGGCAGCTCGGTTGGAAAAAAATGTTTTTAATTTTCATAGGCGCTGGAATAGCCGGAGATGTTGCATTATCCGCAACAGCATTGCTTGGCTTGTCCTCTTCGCTCATCCCGACAATAGGAGCATCGGCGGCAATATTCGGCTTGCTCGGCGTTGCAATGTTCATGAGGCCGCTCGAAATTGTGATATATCCTTACATTGTTCCTGTTCCGCTGATTCTCGTTGCCCTCTTGTACGTGCTTTACAATATAACCGCTTTTGTGGCTGTTGTCGCTTCGGGGCAGGAATCGGAAATAGCGTATGTTGCGCACATAGGCGGGCTTGCCGCGGGAATTCTTATCGGGTTGAAAATAGAAGGAAAGAAAAGAGGGGCGATTATACTGCTTGCATTCATACTGCTCATTATAATTATTCTGGCGGCATGGAAATATGTCTCGCTGATAGAAAGTGCCAATTACCTCTCAATATTTTCGACTGCAGTGAAATAGCAATATTTATGCTTTTCTTTCCATTCATGATACATGGCAGATAATAACGGCACGCTTATCTCTACTTCTGTTTTAAAGAACTCTTTTGAAGAAGACAAAAGCTGTGAAATAGGCCCGCTTGCATTGCATTTCATACAAAAATTGAAAAGAGAAAAAGAGCCGGGCAACGCACTGATAGGTGATATAAAAATCAATGTTGGCAAGTCAAACAAAAACATCTTTCACAAAGAGTGCTTCAAAATATTAGAAGATAAAAGGAATAAAAATGGAAACCACAACCATGCATTAAATTATAAAGTATCGTCTGAATTGTATATGTTTAAAAAAGGCAGCAGGAAAATTTTAATTGAACCTACAATATTTTCAAGAACTTTGGGAATGGTAGGAGAGCCTGATGCTGTTTTATTCTCCAAAGAATCTACGAACATATTGGAATTTAAGGATAGAACTACTTATGAAAGATCGAAGATTGATGGGTTGCAAGTTGAAACATATATGACGATTTTTGGAAAGGATGATTCAAGAATTATCGGAGACTGTTCGGAGCCAAAAAGAATTGATAATGAATACAAGACAGACATTAGGGGCTTTTTAATATATAACAATGGAAAAGTTATGCAGGTGCAGCTAAAGAATGAAGAACTGATACATTTAAGAGCTTCAGAACTGCTTGAAGAAATAAGAAACTATAACTCAATTAATGATTTGCCTTTGCCCAGAAGCTGTGTTCCTGAATGCGTTAACGCCTTATACTGCAAAAGAAGAAGTGAGGTTCTTTATGAAAATACTCCTGCAAGTTCCCGAGGGCCTAAAGGGAAAAGCCGTGCATATCGTGCAAGAGCTTGAAAAAGCGGGGAACGAAGTACTGATAAGCTGCGAGCCCTGCTACGGCGCCTGCGACCTGCGCGATATTGAAGCGAAGCGCCTTGGCTGCGACAAAATAATCCATTACGGGCACAGCAAATTTGTTGACTCCGACATTCCTGTCGAGTATGTTGAAATAAAATCCGGAGAAAAGATAGCAATACCGGAGAATGAAATCAAAAAATTAACCGGCTTTCAGAAGGTTGGATTAGTCTCCACTTTGCAGTTTGTTGACTCTCTTCCGCAGATAAAAGAACAATTGGAGAAAAT
The DNA here is from genome assembly GCA_036171435.1 of Candidatus Aenigmatarchaeota archaeon. Classification (GTDB taxonomy): domain Archaea; phylum Aenigmatarchaeota; class Aenigmatarchaeia; order Aenigmatarchaeales; family DAIDAN01; genus DAIDAN01. Next base: position 514 of record JAVHRC010000057.1, on the reverse strand, counting down.
CGGAAAGGAAGTTCTTATCGGCAGTTCCAGCAACAAGAACTTTTATGACGGCCAGATTCTCGGCTGCAACACAGGCGCCGCGAAAGCTGTTGAGAACAGGGTTGACTGCTTTCTTTTTATCGGCTCGGGCAGGTTCCATCCGATAGGCGTTGCCCTTGCTTCAAAAAAGCCCGTTCTTGTTTTTGATACAGAAAAAAACAGGATTGAAAAAGTTGAAACGGAAAAGTTTTTGAAGCAGCGACTTGCCACTATCGAGATGGCGCGCGACGCGAAAACTTTCGGAATTCTCGTCTCGACAAAACCGGGGCAGACGAACCTGAAAGCCGCGGAAGAGCTGAAAGAGAGAATAGAGAAATCCGGCAGGGCTGTGTACATTCTCGTTATGGACGAGATAAAGCCGGAAAAAATAGAATATATCAATAATATTGACGCCTACATAAACACGGCCTGCCCGCGCATCGGGATTGAGGACAGGACTTTGTTCAAGAAGCCGATTCTGAATCTTGATGAGATG
>JAVHRC010000056.1:0-16818 GCA_036171435.1 Candidatus Aenigmatarchaeota archaeon | reverse complement strand
CTGCTGTCGATAGCAAACCAGGGATATAATGCGACAAGCGGAAAACAAAAACTTGATATAAACATCGTAAAATAATCATAATAACACTGTTATTAAGTCTCACACGAAATGTGAGAGATAAATAAGTGAAACTTGCATAAAATTAAGGCAAGAAATTATAAAAAGTCAGAAACCGCATAAAATGCTTCAAATTGCCTGGATTCCTGAGATTTTAAAAGTTAAATATTGGCGGAAACATATATGTGACAGGCGTATGATATGAAAACACTATATCCCAAAACAAAGGTGCAAATAACGAAGATTATCGGCTTATTGCAAAAGGAAGGCCAGATGCATATTCGCGGCATTTCCCGCGCCTTGGGCATTCATCCAATGATTGTTTCAAGAGTGATTAGCAGCTATTTATCACCTTTTTTGGATATTAATGAGATAAATGAGTTTGGTTTGAAAGCAAAACTTGTAAAACTCCGTGAAGACAAGGAAAACATAACCATAGAGGATGTTATGAAATATATAGAGATAAAGAAAAGAATAAGGAATAATAAGACATATAAACAATAAATAGAATATCTAATACTGTATATTCTAAATAAACTCTATTTTATTCGATATTACCTCTAGATTGCCTTTATATTCGCTTACTTTTCCTGATAACTTGACCTGTTGCCCTATCTTAAGTTTACTTATATCAGTTTTGCTTGCTTCCTGTTTAAACAATACTGCAGTTAAATTGCCAGTTTTATCGCTTACTTTTAAAAAATAGTTCCCACTAGAGCTATAAAATGAATCAATATTTACAAAAAGCTCTATATTCTTGTCAATCAATGTCTTGCCTATATCTGCAATCTCAACCTCTTCGGCTTCAATAGCTTGCGCAAATGCAAAAAGAAGGGCGAGTCCTATTAATGATATTATCAGAGAGAGCTTCAAAAGCGTTTCATCTCGCATAAAATAGCCTTTTTTGTCTTTATTTCTTCATTTTATCTTCACGTGAAGTAAAGTGAACATAAATTGAAAAGTGAAGTGTACGTGAAGATTGTGCGTGAAGCAAAAATTCAGATAAACCGAAAAATGAATAAGACGTGAATATAAAAAGTGAAGTATAATGATTCACTTCAATTTTACACCGTACACGTTTTCATAAACAGGGCCAGCCTTGCTTAATACTGACTTCACGAGTTTCACTTCTTTTACGCGCATTCTTCCTATTTGCGTTTGCTCAAGTTTTTCAAGCAGTCTTATAAGCTCGGCTTTATTCCTTCCGGAACGCACGCGCGCAAGCGTGATATGCGGAATATGTTCTTTTTCCTGTTCAAAACCAATCTCCGAAAGCCCTGCGTCAATAACTTCCATCAATTTTTTCATTTGCTCCATTACATCCTTAATGCACAGCCAAATTACACGCGCATAATTCCTGTCCGGAAATGCGCTGATGCCGGCAATATCTGCGTCAAATTGTGGGAAATCTTTAAGCGCTTTTTCCATCGCTGCTTCTATCTCTTTCAACCTGTCTGTTTCTCCGATAAACTTGAGCGTGAAGTGCAGATTTTCCTTCTCAACGGCCTTTATGTCGCCGTTTGCTTCCTTGAACTTTTTCTGGATTTCAACGATATTGTCCTTCAATTCTTCCGGCACGGGAACAGCTATGAAGAGGCGCATAAGCATAGTTTGTCAGGGGAAAATAAAAAGGTTTGCCTAAGATAAAATGCCGTTAATCATATTATAAGAGATATATATTATAAAGAATATTTCAAAGAAATCATTTCTGAAAAACACAAAACTTTATATATACCTCGCAAGAAACTACTCTTACTAAAGCAATTTTTTCTTGGAATTACACGAAAAGTCGATAACTTTTCGGGATGCCGAAAATCTGCAAGATTTTCGTGTACGTTGGATTAGTGACCATCAATCAGTGCCGCACACAGTGTGATGCTTATGAGAAAAGAGTCCCGTACCTTTGGAAAGCCTTCTAGGGCTTATCCAACAGCCAAAGGCTTTGGAAAGGCCTTGCCGCAATCCGCAAGTTCTAAGAAACTGGTTGATGCCAGGACAGTCGAGGATTTCTACGCAAAGGACAAGACGAACATAAATTTCTGGCTTGCGAAAATGGAAAAATACTCGAAGGAAAATGTCATTTCTTCATGCCTTCGCGCAGGCGTGGAAAGGAAAATAGCTGAGGAAATAGCAGCCGAAGTGGATTCTTATGTTGACAACCGCATGAGAATGTCTGAAGTAAGGCCGCTTATCTTTGCAATGCTTCAGCAGAAAAATCCCGCAGCCGCGAAGAAATTCAAGGCCGGGGAAATTTATGTCAGGACTTCAGGCCAGAGGTTTGAAAGGTTCAACAGGGAAAAGATAGTAGCATCACTCCTGAAGGAAACGAAAATATCGCAGCCTGACGCTGAAAAAATAGCCATAGAAGCCGAGAAATTCATACGCGCCTCAAACCTTGATTATATTTCTTCCCCACTGCTCAGGGAAATGGTTAACGTAAAGCTTATCGAACACGGCTTCGAGGAGGCAAGGTCCGATTACACCAGAATCGGAATGCCTGTTTTTGACATAACAGAGCTGATAAATATCGGCTCGAACGAGAATGCAAACCTCCAATACAATCCTGAAACCTTGCACAAGCTTGTGGCTGACAACGTTTTCAAGGAATACGCTTTGATGAAGGCAATACCAAGGCATGCCGCAGACGCGCACCTTCACGGGCTTGTCCACATTCACGATCTTGATTATTTTGTGCTCCGTCCTTTTTGCTTTTCGCACGACCTGAGATATTTCTTCAAGAAGGGATATTATGCGGACGGCCAAGGAATACATACAGCTGCGGCAGGCCCGCCAAAGCACGCCGAGGTTGCAATACTTCACGCCGCGAAAATATTGGCGAGCGCCCAGACGCAATGCGGCGGAGGACAGGGATACAACTGGTTCAACATTTTCCTTGCCCCGTTCGTGCGCGGCTTTGATTACAAGAAGATGAAACAGATGGCGCAGATGTTCCTGTTTGAGATGTCGCAGATGTACGTGGCGCGCGGAGGACAAACCGTGTTCAGCTCCATAAACCTCGAGCCATCCGTGCCGAAAACACTGGAAAATATTCCAGCGGTTTTGCCAGGCGGCATTGTAAACGGCGACACTTACGGCAGTTATGAGGAGGAGGCAAACCAGCTCTTCCGCGCTTTCATTGATGTTTACACAAAAGGCGATGCGATAGGCAAGCCTTTCAACTTCCCGAAGTGCGAGGTGAAAGTGACAGCAAAAGATTTTGACAAGCACAGGGAGGAGATGGATATGGTTTCCGCGCTCGCAGCGAAATTCGGAACGCCTTATTATTTCATACAGCAGGATTACATGCCCGAGTATGCCTGCTTCCAGTGTTGCGCATATCTTATGCCGCTGAGCGAGCAGAACACGCAGGATGACTTGTATAACGGAACCACGCGCGGAGGCGCCTTGCAGGTTGTCACGATAAATCTTCCGAGGATAGCTTACGACGCGGAAGGCAGTGACACAAAGATGTTCGAGATTTTGCGCGAAAGGATGAAGATAGCAAGGGACGTGCTTCTCGTCAAACAGAAAATAATAAAGCAGAGAATGCAGCAAGGAGTTTTGCCATTCCTCTCGCAGGTTGTTGACGACAAGGGAACGCCTTACCTTGATGTTGATAAGCAGAGCCTTGAAATCGGGATGGTCGGCTTGAACGAAATGCTAAAAGTTCACACTGGACACGAACTGCACGAAGGCGACGATGCCTGGAAATTCGGAATGAAAGTTATCAAGGCAATGACTGACATAGCAAAAGAGTTTTCCACGGAAACAGGCGCAAAGTTCGTCACATCAAGAACGCCTGCGGAATCCTGCTCATACAGGCTCGCATCCATTGATTTGAAGGAGATGAACGGAAAGGCTGTTGTGCAGGGTGACCGCGCAAAGAAAGCCGTGTACTACACGAACGGCAACCACGTGCGCCCTTCCGCTGATGTGCCTTTGTTTGACAGGCTCAGGATTGAAGCATCTTTTAACCCGTTGCTTATCGGCGGCACAATGTCGCACGTCTGGATGGGAGAGGCAAACCCCGACCCGACTGCGCTCACAAGCCTGACGGAAAGAATTGTCAAGAAAACTTTGATGGCTTATTATGCTTACACAAAAGACCTTACAATCTGCAAGTCCTGCAAATTCGTTGCCCCAAACATGCTGAAAGTCTGTCCGCACTGCGATTCAAAGGATGTTGACTGGTACTCGAGGATAACGGGCTACTACCAGAAAGTCTCGGGCTGGAACGCGGGCAAACTGCAGGAGCTCCAGGACAGGAGAAGATACGGAGTGAGTGCATGAAGATAAAGCGAATATTGTGCGAATAATTTTCTAAAAAGAAAAACAGCATTAGAAATAATATACGTTATAAACAAAGCCAGAAATACAGCGCTATAAATAATTACGAAATAAAAAATGATGATACCCATGAAAATAACCCTGTTCACGTCAAAAACGTGCGTGAAGTGTCCGGCGGCGAAAGCGCTGGTTGAGGAAGTTGCAAAGGAAACCGGAACGGAGATAGAATATGTTGATATTGAGAAAGACCTTTTTCTCGCGCTTGAGCACCAGATAGCTTCCGTTCCAGCGATAATGGTCGGGAATGAAGTGATAAGCAAGGGAAACGTGCCTTCAAAGGAGGAACTGCTCGCCGCATTAAATGCTCAAAAATCCTGAATTCTGAAAAACAGAAAGCTTAAAAGGTTTGTAGGGAGGAATCTTGATTATTCTTGCGTGAAGATAATGTGAACAAAGAGGAGAATGATGAAGAACATAAAAGCCGTCCTGATGCAGAAAAAATATTTCCTGCTCTTTTCCATAGTCAGCATTCTTTCGTTCGCGATATTGTATGTTCTGATGTTCCTGGCGATTTACAATTACAGCATGAACCTTTACATTGAAATGAACGGCTTTTATTACACGGTTGCCACGCTTCTGGCTTCTGCCATAATCTCGGTCCTGTTCGGCATTTATGCAAGTCTTGTCTTTTACAGGTTCGGCGCCGCGCGAAAGAACAAAATTAAAATTGGCACAGCAGGAATTGCAAGCATTGTAGCTGGGATTGTCGGAACTGGCTGTCCCATGTGCGGCTCCTTTATCCTCGGCCTTTTCGGGGCTCCGCTCGGATTGCTTTTCTTCCCTTTCAAGGGGCTTGAGTTAAAAATCTTCAGCATAATTGTTCTGGCTGCTTCCATTTTTCTTATGTCAAAAAATCTGGTTTCATGCAAAATAAAGTGAATTTTTATGCCAGAGCAAAAACTGAAAGTCGGCGGAATTCTCGATATGTCCACGCTTGACTATCCGGGAAAAATTTCCTCGGTCATATTTTTGCACGGCTGCAATTTCCGCTGCCCTTTCTGCTTTAATTACAACCTCGTCACGGGAAAGGAATACAAAGAAATGACTTCGGAAGAAATATTAAAAAAGATTGCAGGCTTCAGGGATTTCATTGACGCTGTTGTGATAACCGGTGGGGAACCAACTTTGCAGGATGTAGAAAATTTATGCAAAGGATTGAAACAAATGGGCTTGCTTGTCAAGATTGACACGAACGGGACAAATCCGGAGCTTGTAAAAAAATTGGTTTTGCAAAAGCTGGTGGACTTCGTTGCAATGGATGTGAAAGCCCCATTCAGCGATTATTCGAAATCCGCAGGCGTGAATTTGGATGAAAACTCAATAAAAAGTATAAAGGAAACTTTCGATTTTTTAATAAAATCCAAAATAGATTATGAATGCAGGTGCCCGGTTGTACCCGGCGTGAACATGGAGCTTATGGAACAGCTGGCGCAGGATGTGAAAGATGCAAAGAATTTTGTGCTTGAACAGTTTTGGGCTGAAAAGGGAACATTAGGAAATATCGGGGGAACCGTTGGGGGCGAAGCCCCACGTTCACGTGAACAACTTCTTGATGTAGCAAAATTCTTCAAGAACAGGATAGTAAAAATAAAGACGCGCGAAAAAGGCGAGGAAACAATAAGAAATATATGAACCTTCACTATTTCTTCACGCAAAAACGCAGAACCGAAGTTTTAAATAGATAAATTACAATATTAGTTCACGTGAATGAGCCTTTTAAGAAAAGGCTCGAGCCAAAACAGCTTTTCAGGTTTTTCTTATGCCTATCGATTTAAAGGAACAGGAAGCAAAAAGGGAGAAATGGTTTTCCGGAGCCGGCTGGAACTGCAACCCGTTTACGCTGCATATTCAATCAAAAGTTTTTGTCGGCTATGAAGCGCAAATAAAGGCTGCGATGCGCCATATATCCGAACGCCATAAAATAGCTCTTATCACGGGCCCGACAGGCGCGGGAAAAACAACAATGATGAAATGGATTGAGTCAAATAGTCCGTCAATAAAAACTTTGTACATAACAAAACCTCCGCTGAAGCCGGAAGAATTCACGGAAATATTCCTTGACTGCTTTCCGCCCTCGATCATTGAAAGGATTCTGGGGCGCAAGCCAAATCTTTACAATCTGGACTCGTACGTGAACAGGCGTCTGAACGGAAAACATCTTCTCATATTGCTTGACGAGTCGCATGAGACAAACAAGGAGGTTCTCGAGTGGCTGCGTGTGATTGTCGACCAGATAGAAAATGTCTCGCTGATTCTTGCGGGGCTGCCAGTTCTCGAGGACAAGATAAAACAGACGCTTGAGACATTTGACCAGCGCATAATTTCCCGCATAAAGCTTGCTGCATTGACGGAAGCCGAGACTTTGGAACTGATAAAAAAAAGGATTGAAACAGAAGGAGGTTCGGGAATAAAGCCTTTTACGGAGGACGCAATCCGAGAAATTTTCAGGAAGACCGGCGGATTCCCCCGCGAAATATTGAAGCTGTGCGACAAGCTCGTGAACGAGGCGATTGAAAAGGAAAAACATTCAATTGATGAGAAGGATATCGGAAATTACAAGGAAATAAAAGAGGAGCCTGTCGCAACCGTGCAGCAGCCGGTCCAGAGCCTGTCCGACCTGCCGCAGAAGCAGAAAAAAATAATTGAATCCCTTTTCAACAAGACATGGCTTACGCCTTCAGATTTGGCGGAACAGCTTGGAGGGGATTACAAGAGCAAGGAGCATGCGATACGCTCCATAAACAACATTCTCAAGAGGCTCATGCTCGATGGCCTTGTGCAACGCGAATCCCGCGGAAAGGCGTTCATGTACTCGCTCACGCCGAAGACGAAGACTCTGATGGTCGAGAGCTGAGCGGGAAGCATATGCTTTCTTCTTGATAATATTTTCTCCTTACAGATGTTTAGTTATATTCTCCAATCTATACTTTAAATGATATAAAAAGAATTCTTTAATCCCGAGAAAAAGAATTTATGCCAAAACAGAAAAAGCTGATATTGTGCATAATCGGCCTGCCGGGCGCGGGAAAAAGCACAGTGGCGAAAATGATAGCGAGGAATTTTTTCGCATGCTCCTTTGAGTCGGGAAACGTGATAAGGGAGGAGATAAAGAGGAGGGGTTTGCGCTATACAAAGGAGAACGACAGAAAAATCGCGGAATGGTTTCATGCGGGGCGGGAAAATCTGATAATAGAAAGGGTGGCAAAAAAGATAAAGGCGTGCAGCAGGAGAATCCTTGTGGTGGGAGGGTTTTTCGCACCGGAAGAAATAGGCATGCTTGAAAAAATAGGGAAGGTTGTATTGATAGCAGTTGCAGCCCCGTCCGCTATCAGGTACAGGAGGGAACTGCTTAGAAAGAGGTTTGGCGGCGAAAGCGAGAAATACCTGCGGGATCGGGACAGGCGGGAACTAAATGAAGGGCTCAGCAAATTGTTGAAAAAAGCGGACTATGAAATAACAAGCAATAGCACAAGAAAAGAGCTTGAGAGAAAGACGGTTGCACTCGTTAAAAGAATACTGAAAAAAGAAAGTTTTTAAGCAAGATTATTTATCTTTAAGATATGAAAGCAATCTCCGCAATAATCGCCACTATAATGCTTCTGATGGTTACAGTCTCCTTGGTTGGCGTGTTCTATGTATTTTCTTCCACAATAGCAACTACAACCACAGCTTCCGGCGGTCAGCAGGCTTCTCAGCTTACGGCACAGCTTTCTTTTTGCATGCAGATTGATAACATTTATGGAAACCAAATCACCCTGAGAAATTGCGGTAAAGGCGTTATAGAGAATAAAAGTTTGATTGTGATGATTGATGATATTGAATTAGATTCAAGCACAGCAACAATCCAAGAAGGAAATTCAAGCGTTGTGAATGTTTCAGGACTGTGGCAGATTCCTTTTGGAAAGCGCAACCTGAAAATATCAAACGGCGCAGCCGTTGCACAAGCTCTTGTGGATGTTCAGCCAAACAAGGATGGTTTGGTTGGAAGTTGGGGTTTTGACGAAGGACAGGGAAATAAGGCGAATGATGGTTCTGGAAATAATAATGTTGGAACGCTTTTGCCGTTTGGATCCGAGCCAACTTGGGTTAATGGAAAATTCGGCAAGGGGTTGCAGTTTGACGGCACAAATGATTATGTTAGTGCCGGGAATGCTACGAGCTTGAATATTACAAATAAACTAACATTAGAAGCATGGGTTTATATCGCAGGAAATGGTACAGGAAGCGTTAATTCAATAGTAAATAAAGACCTTTTAGGGGCGGGCTATCCGTACATGTTATGGTATCAAACCACAGGCAAAACTATTAGATTTTCTGATTATAATACCACAAAGCCAGGTAATGATTTTGGTATATCTTCAGGTTTGGTTAATTTTAATACATGGTATCATGTTGTTGGCGTGTTTGATAACTCTCTGGGCTCAAATAATGCAAAGATATACCTTAATGGAGTTTTGAAAGACCAATCAACATATACGGGCGCATTACCTTCAAATATAGAAACTGTTAGAATCGGAAGGTATGGTACTAATTATTTCAACGGCACAATCGACGAAGTTCGCATCTGGAATAAATCGTTCGCGCCGGATGAAACCGTAGTGATGAAACAGATAATTTGAAAGCTTATTTATATTGGCAAAACAGATAAGACATTAAACTTAAATATTTGATATTTCAATATAACTTTAATGATTCTTGATAATTCGGGGTGAAATTTATGGCAGAACAAAAGGTTCGCGGTCGCGATTTGATAGGAAAGATGGTGGTTTCAGAGGAAACCGGGAGAAAGTTCGGCATTGTGGGGGATGTTTCTTTTATCACCGAGTCGGGTGAATTGATGAACATAGTCATGGTTGAGCCTACAAAACACGTCCAGGATTTGCAGATGACACAGGACGACAGGGGGCGCGTCATGGTTCCTTTTTCGGCTGTTCGCAGCGTAGGCGATTTCATCATAATCGCGGAGAAAGACATAATCTGAGAGAAGAAAATTGTTGTGAACAATATGGCCGAATCTGAAAAGAAAGCTTACGGCAAGCGGCCTTTGTGGCAATGGGTAGTCATTTACCTGATAATCGCCGCCATAGTTTACGGCTTGGTTTATTATTTCTTTTTGAGGGGCGGATATTAAAATAATCAAAAAAATAAAAAATTCGGGATATTATTCAATATCCCTGACTCCTTCGGTCCTTATCGCGAACACTACCTCGCCTTCCGGCAAATGCGGACTATCTATAAGTCTTGCGACTCTTGTTTCTCCCTTGCTTTTTCTCACATAAATCCTGTAGGTTGAGAAATGCCCCATTATGTGCCCTCCTATCGGAACGGTCGGATCGCCGAACATAACATCAGGCCTTGACATCACCTGGTTTGTCATGTAGATTGCAATGTTGTAGACGTCAGCCAATTTCTGCAATGTATGCAAATGCCTGTTCAGCTTTTGCTGCCTTGGTGCGAGCTCCCCCCTTCCCGTGAAGTCGGCGCGGAACTGCGCTGTCACTGAATCCACAACGAGCAGTTTTATATTTTTCTCCTTTATCATTTCAGCGGCCTTCTCAGCGAGAATCATCTGGTGGTCTGAGTTGTATGCGCGCGCCACGAAAATATTTTCCAGTGTCTGTTTCACATCCATACCCAAAGCTTCCGCCATCTGCTTTATGCGCTCCGGCCTGAATGTTGCTTCCGTGTCTATAAACAGGCAGTTTCCTTCAAGTCCGCCTTGTTCCACGGGAAGTTGGACATTTACCGCGAGCTGATGCGCTATCTGCGTTTTGCTTGAGCCGAATCCGCCGTGAAATTCCGTTGTTGCCTGCGTCTCAACTCCTCCTCCCAGAAGCGAGTTCAAACTGACAGAGCCCGTGGAAATCTTCTTGACCTGTTCCCTGCGCTCCATAACTTTGGTGGCAGTCTCAAAACCCATTTCCATGGCCTTTCTCGCTGCCTCAATTATTTTTTCAGCCGTCGCCTCCCCGATTTCCGCGGCATCCGCCAAATCTCCCGACGACGCAGCTGCCACAGCCATAAGGTCGGTAAATCCCGCGTCCTTCATCTTTTCAGCGGTTTTCTCGCCGACTCCCGGCAAATCCGCAACACTCTCCACCTTTTTCATTTTCTCGATAGTCTTGTCAATTCCCATACAAACACCTCTTAAACATTTTTTGCTTTCTGATTTTTTGAAAAATGAATTACGCAGCCGCCTGCGGTTCAAACTCCTTCAAGATTCTTCTCGCCTCCTCCGCGGGATTTATCTGCCTGAAATCGCTTGTTATGAATTCGAGTCTTTCAAACAATTGGTTCTTGCGCACCCTGCCTGAAAACGTGAATTCCCTTCCAAGATTTTCCATGTTTTCAAATAGCGTGCTCTTGTTTGTCAGCGCTTCCAGCGTCTTCATTCCGAGGACCTTTTCTGCGGAATCCCGGAAAAAAACAATTCTCATGTTTGCTGTCCCGTCGTCTATCACGCCGGAAACAACCATTGCATATGCGGGCCTTACCTCCCCGTGCTCCGCGCACTTGAACTCGGGCATTCTTATTCTTGCGCTGCATTGCGGACATACCTCATAGAAAGGGCTTGAATCAAAAACATGCAAAATCGCCGCGCGCACATCATATGTTCCCCCTTCCCTGATTTTTGAAATTGAAGCATCGGACTTTTTAATTTCAATCTTCATCGGCGCCTGTTCTATCTGTTTCATGCTGCCCTGCCTTCCCAGCCTGATTTCTATTCCCCCGAGATTATCCTCGCGCGTGTATCCGCTTTTTATCTCTATTACCGTATTTTCCTTTATCTGCTGCAGCAGGTCTGTCTGCTCGTCCCAGAGCGAGAGCCTTGTTGTCCCGGTTTCATCCCCAAGTATGATGTTTGCAACCCTGCTTTTCTTTCCGTTGCGCGCAAATTCCCTTAGCGGCAGAATTTTCACAACGGTCGCGGTAAGGGTAAGGCTGCGCATTCCTGCTATCATGTTTTTAATTTGCAGTTTGTGCGAGGTTTTTTCTATCAAGTCAAGGCCAAGCTCCTTTGCAACAATGTACGCGGCGCCTTCTATCGATATCAGCATAGAGAGCTCGCGCTGCTTGTCAAGAATCTTTTTGTTTACCTCCTCCTTCGTCTGCTGCGTTATAGAAACAATCTTTTCAACTATCTGTTCAAGGTTCATGAAAACACCGGCGCGGATTATCCGCAGACACTTCCAGATATATTAGTAGAACTTTTTTGGGAGAGCTAATATTTATAGTTAATTTTGCAATATTTGAATTGCTTGATTTAAAATATTTTTATAAAAAACTTTCGCGTGATGGCATGGTTGAAAGCGTAAGAGTTTCTCTGGTGCACTGCGGCGCAAGGGAAGCGATAATAGGAGAAAAGTTTTGCGGCAGCGGCAAATATAATGTGGAATTAAGCGTTTTTGGGGCATTCAAAAACCCCATGCTTTGCAATCTCGCAAAAAAATCGGGGGGAAATTATTATAGTGTTGATGTAAACGATGAAAGGAATTTTCCGGATATTGTCGGGAAATGCGCCGGCTCTAACATTGTTTTTATCGGAAATGAAACGCCGATTACCAAGAACTTGGCGGGAATGCTAAGGGACGAATACAGCGAGGATATTGGAATTATCGCGCCGAACAGCAAATTCACCCTGGAAAAAAGCAAATATGACACTAGACTTATTATTGATGAAGTCTGTCCCGAAGCTAATCCTGAATATTACTTTATTGAGCCGAAAAGAATCGGCTGGGAGAGAGAAGTAAGAAAGGCGATAAAGGAATTAAACGGAAAAGTTGCTATAAAGCCGATAGAACCGAAATTCGGAAAGGGGGTTATAGTTGAAGGGTTTGACTTTACGGCAGGAGAAGCTTATCAAAAAGCAATCGATGCAGCCGAAGCTGGAAATTTTCTGATAGAAGAGAAAATAATAGGGCAGGAATGGAGCGGTCAGTATGCAGTCGACAGCAAGCTTCGTGTTGAGCCTTTTCCTGCTGTGCTGGATTTCAAGAGAGCGGATGAAAAAGGCCCGAATACGGGCGGAGTTGCCTGCGTAAAGGGTGAAGGAATGACTCTGCCATTTATGAAGAAGAAAGAGTTTGACGAGGGCGCAAAAATAGCGGAAAAAGTCAAGAGAAAGCTCGCGCAGGCGGACGGATATGAGGACGGTTCCCAGACCGGAATATTTTATCCCGCCTTTATTCTGGATGGGAAAAGAAACAGGGTTCTCGAGATTAACGACAGGTTCGGCGACGGCGAGGTTCTTGATGTTCTTCCCGTATTGAAAAACGATTTTGTTGATGTCTGTTTCGGAATGGTTGGCGGAAGCGTTCCAAGGCTGGATTTCGAAGATCATGCGGTTGGAATGCTTTATGCTTTTCCGCTTACATACGGCGACTATATTAAAAAATACTCTGGAGACAAGACAATAAGATGGAATGAAAACGATTTCTCACCGCAGACAAGAGTCTATCCTGCTTCCGTCAATTTGAGGGATGACGGCAAGACGGAAATAATGAAATCAAGAAGCGTTGCCGTTGTCTGCAAAGCGCCGACTCTGGAGGAAGCTCTTGAAACTGTAAATCAGGACATAAAAAACATAGACGGCCCCGTTAGATACAAAACTGGCGTTGACATTGATTATTTTAGAAAATGCGGGGAAGATATGTTAAGGTTAAGAAGAAAATTCAGCTAACGGAAAATTATAATATCTTATTCTTCGCCGCGCGCACGTCGCTTGCCAAAACAGTTTTTCGGTTGTTTGACTTGGCAACTTTCGCCGACTCCGCGGCTATGTCCGCCACTATCTCTTCAAGAAGCTGCGCGAATTCTTTTGTGGCGGAAGCGCTCGCGCGCAACCCGCTTCTCAAAAGTATCCTTTTTACGGGAGCAAGTGGCAGATCCATAAATAATGTCTTGTTTTGTGACTTATAAATGTTTCCCTTCTGAGGGTTTAGTTCTGAAAAATATGCTTTTGATTGTGAGAAATAATTGCAGTTTTTTACAAACTAATGAAATTTTATGTAAAAATAAAATCATCTTCACGCGTGAAGATGTGAAGCAAACGTGAAGGAAAAGTGAAGATAAAAGTGAAGGTTTGGCGTAAAATAATTCTTTAAAAGTATATTCTACAGTATATAAATCAATTTTCTGGTAAAGTGAATTTATAAAATTCACTCTCCTGAACTCTCACGCGACAAATTTGTCATCAGAATGTTAACTTTAGCTTTTTTGCTCTCACGTTTTTAAAATTTCTCATTTTCTGTTTGTGTTAATCCTTTGAAATGGTTTTTGAGCCCAACTCTCACATTTCTATAATATCCATGAATCTGTTACTTTTTTTACCAAAAAAGTATAATAAGAAATGCTTAACTCTCACATTTTATTCATCTTTCAAAAAAGTGATATAATGGAATAACCAATTATTAATCCGCTCTTATTAAAGAAGATGGGCTACAAGGAATATAACAAAAAATGTTAATAAATTCATTCTATAACTCTCACTTCTGGATCCCTGCCTTTGGAAGGAAGATGATTGCATCTTATTGCTCTGCGTATTCATTCGTTTTTGACATTCTCCTTTAAGATTTTCTTTTGCGCTTCACCTCTTCTGCCATTGCCTTCTTTTTCATGATTTTTGGCAGGCATCTGCTATTTTCGCAAAATCCTGCATTTTTCACAAATATTCCGCTTTGAAACGGCATTTCTCACAATTTTTTTGAGCCAGAAAATTAAATAATAATATCTTATATAATATACTATAATAAATATATGTAATAATATATAAACTATAAAAAATACAATATAAGATATATATTTTAAAGAATTTAACTTAATTTATATATTACGATAGACAAGTATGCAAACAATAGTTTTATATAAGAGTTTTTACAAGAAAATAGTAGGTGTGTAGATTGAAACCAAAAGAAAGCCCGAAAATATTTTTTGAAAATCTTTTTTTGCACGAGAAGCCCGTAAAAATGCTTATCTCGCTCAAAAACGAGCGCGCAAAATATACCACTCAAGTATCAAAAGACGTGGATTGCACATATTCGCATACTGTAAAAGTTCTTAATATGTTCAAAAAGATGGGACTTGTATCCTTTGACAAAAGAGGCAGGATCAAGCATGTGAAGCTTACGCGGGACGGCGACGAGCTTGCTCTTGCTTTCGAGGGGATAATGAAACATTTCACAAGGTTTGCCGGCCAGATAAAAGAAGACATAGTCATGAAGAAGGAAAAGAAGGAGAAAAAGCCAAAGAAATAGTTTGTGAAATAACGCAGGGTTCATGAAACGGAAATACTGCTTTTTCTAAAAGCATCTGGCGCAGCAGCAAGCCCATTTGCTTAGAGTGGGTTTTATAAACACCGCTCTTATATACAAGTTTTGCCAATTACTTTTTATTGGGGTGTTTTAAGACACACTATTAGATCTTAAGTGATTTTATGGAAACTTTGTTAAAATACCTTTATGGGAACCATCCAAAGAGCCAGAAACTCAAGGAACTTGGCATGAAAGCCCTAGATATTCTTGTGAAAAAAGGGCAGATAGAGCATCTCGAGCTGGCGAAGGGAATAGGCGTCAAGTTCGAGACATGGAAAGGCTATGAAAAGCCCGTGAAAACATTTTATTCTGTTGTTAACCCGCTGAAGGAGATGCAGCTTATAGAGTCCTTCAAGAGAAAGGAGGGAAAAGGCTTCAAGACGGTATATGTATACACGCCGGAGAAGTTCGCGGCAAATATGAAGAATTTCGCCAAGATGACAATCGAATTCCTGGATTCTAGGAAATAGAATCTTTTCTTTGATTGCAGAATTGCTGCGATAAAATATGTTTTTAATATATAACAATTAATATATATTATTATAGATATTATATAAAAAATAGTTTTCATTAGATGTTTTATTAAATATATATTATAATAAATAGTTTATAAAATATGTTTTATAGTATATAGATAATTTGTGAACTCTCACGCCAAAAGTGAGAGTTCGCGGAATTTCCCTAGGAAAACGGCTTAGGCAGAAAAAGCGGAAGTCTCACATTGCCAGAAATGGCGATTGCCGAAGGAAAGCGGCTTCAGCCCAAGGTAAGGTTTAAATAGATTGATAATGCAATAATGATTACTTCTTTGAACTGATGGGAAATTCTGTTTTTTTGTTGATTATCGAACAGCAAAGGGTGAATTTATGGATTGGGTTTGTTTTGTGAGAAACGAGAACGCAAAAAAGGCGGAGAATACGCTGCGTCTGGATTTTGACATAGCCGCGAAGCAGAGCATTACAATGCGCTCCGCCGAAGCACTTGGCATAAAGAAAAACGGCGCGTTTTTTCTCATTGAAGGCTCGGAAGAGGGATTGGCAAGGTGCAAGGATCTGATAAAGCATTTTGTGGAAAAGGCAACAAAGGAGGAGTTGGAAGAGGCAAAGCAGAAAATAATCGAGGAGCGGGAAAAGGCTGCTTGCGGCTTCGGCAGCATATTCGGATAAAGATTTATTTTAATTCTTGCTAATTTATATTATATTAGCTTTTGCGCGTCTGTAGTCTAGTGGTAGGATCTGAGCTTCCCAAGCTCATGACACGGGTTCGAATCCCGTCAGGCGCACCAATTTATATTCTTTGCATTTCTATCTTGTCTGACGGGCTGGTGGTCTAGCGCAGCTTTTTTCTTTCCCGAAAGAAAAAATTTGCATCAAAAAAGAAAGGGATTGAACTTGAAAAAAGTTGCGGAAATTGGTTATGACGCTGCCTTGACATGGCAGATATCGAGAGAGGCCTTTTTCTTTTCCCATGAAAAGAAAAACTTTTCAGGGGCGCCGGAAACTTCGTTTCCGTGCGCAAAAGAAAAACGCCTGCGAAAAAGAAAGAATATAAAGAAAAGGCTCTCGAATTCGAATCTCTCCCGGCCCACCAATTTCTGAAATTATAAATAATTGAACTATCATAACAAGAACATGTACGACCCGAACAAGGCGCATTATGTCTCGGTCACGGGAATAATCCTGAAAGGCGGAAAATTTCTGATAGCTAAAAGGGCGCCTTTTGAAAAAAACTTCCCAAACTTGTGGACCGTTCCCGGCGGAAAGATGGAAATGTCCGATTATAAAAATAATCCAAAAGACACGGGCTCGCACTGGTACAATGTTCTTGAGAGGGTGCTCATAAGGGAAGTCATGGAAGAGACCGGACTGAAGATAAAAAATATAAGATATCTAACAAGCTTGGTTTACATCCGTTCGGATGGAATCCCGACACTGACTGTCAGCCTTTTTGCGGATCCTGCCGGCGGGGAAGTCAGGCTCTGCCCCGCCCTGACGGAATTCGCTTGGGTAACTCTGGAAGAGGCGAAAAATTATGAATTGATTGAAGGAATTTACGAGGAGCTGGAAATGCTTGACAGGTTTTTGAAGGAAGGAAAGACAGAGGA
>JAVHRC010000055.1:10037-16843 GCA_036171435.1 Candidatus Aenigmatarchaeota archaeon | reverse complement strand
TTCATCATCGCGACTATAAAGCCGTGGTCTCGTTCAAACGGGTCGAGCATTTTCCAGTCGTCTATAACGAAGCCCGCGGTACGCAGCTTCTCGATTTCTTCCTCTATCAGCTTGCGGGGGTTTTTCGTGACGTCAACGCTGCGCGCCTTTATCGTGAGCAGGAGATAGCCGCCCTTTTTCAGGAACCTCTTGCAGTTGCGTATTGCTATTTCCGTGGCATCGGGCTGGGCAATGTCCTGGTAAACAGCGTCAACCTTCTCTATCCACGAATACTGGTCGGGGAGGCGCGCGTCCGCGAGTATAGGCGCGATGTTCTTGCGCTTCTCGCACACGGGCAGCAAGTCCGTGAAGCAGCGGTCGGAAAACTCGACCGCGTAGATTATCCCGTTTTCGCCCACGATATCGGAAAGAAACGAGGGAGTGAAACCGTGCGCAGCGCCGAGATAAAGCACCTTGCTGTCCTTTGATATCGGGAAAAGCTTTATTCCTTTCACTATTGCCGCCCCTGCTTTTGAGCGGTTCGGGTCCCACAGCCTGTACTCCTTCCCGCCTTCCCGGAGGAGCGCCTCGTCAAAAAATCTTTTCCCCGGCGTGAGGTTGGCGGTTGCAAGCTTTCCGTCAACGAGAAAGACTCCGGGAAATTTTTCAGATATTAGCATAATAATCATTTGAGATTCTATTCGCTGCTATAATTTTGTAGCACTTGCTATATTTTAGAGCACTTACAGAATGTTATTTCATCTCCTTCAGCTTTTCCTCCAAGTCCTTTTTCAGCTGTGCGCCGCGGTTTTCCTTTGTGTAGAAGTCGGAGCGCACCGCGATGGTGAGCTTGCTCGCAAGGAGGCGTGCTGCCTTTCCCTTCAAGTCAGCGGGCGCGTTTGAGACGTAAGGCGACAGGAAAATCAGGCCGTATTTTGGAGGAAGCACCTTCTTTCCCTTTGCCTTCAGGAAGCGGAACATTGCCTTCTCGCTTCCGATAAGCTGTATTGTTGACGACGGCATTTTCGCAAGCTTCTCAAGGGAGCCTGCCGCGTTAAGGAGTTTTGCGGCAAGCACGGCGCCAAGAAGCTCGGAAGTGTTCGGTATTTCCACCTTCGCGAGCTCGTCAAGATATTTTTCAAGCGAGTGCTTCAAGTCGTACATCTGCTTCAGCTGTTTAGCATATGTTTGCAATGCGTTGATGTCCTCGTTCCCGAGCATCAGTCCCATCGAGCTTTTGAAATCCTCAAACTTCTCACGTCTCCCGTATTTTGCAACAGCTTCTGCCAGCTTCTCGTGCTCTATCCTCATCTCGGGATAGTGCAGGCCGTACCACTCCTTCAGCCTCTCCGACATCAGGTTAAGGATTTTCTCAAGGTCCGATATTGCGGAAATCGTGTGAACTATTATCTTGTCCCTTCTCTCGAGCTTTGTTATCTTCTGCTTTGTCTGCTCGAGCGCTACAGCGGATATCAATCCATTCAGCTCCTGCTCTGTTCTTGCGAACTTCAATTCGAGCGCCAGCCTTCGGAAGCTGTTTTTCAAATGCTCTACTGCGATATTTCTTTCAGAATTGGAATTCTCCGTCTCCGTTACCCCTTTCTCCTTCAGCCTTCTCAGGACTTCCTCCATCTCCGGAAAAGTCTTGCCTTTCTCAAACGCTGTCATTCCCGCGGCTATAACTTCCGGTTTCTTCTCGAAAAACTTGTAGGACAAGAGTTTTTTGTTCTCGTCAAACGCAAAAACTCCCGCTATGCAGGTTGATATGTACGCTTTCATAGGATTACCGTTGAATATTTAAGCATTAAAACTTATAAAACCCATTAAGTGAATAATAATTTAAGAGGCAATGATTATGGGAAGGATAAGGACAAGGTTCGTGAAAAACATGTCGGAGGAGCTTTATACGCGCTTTCCCGAGAAGTTCGGGCAGGATTTTGACGTGAACAAGAAAGGCGTGGACGAATCCTCTGTTGCCGAATCAAAGTTCATAAGGAACAAGATTGCTGGATATATTGTGAAGGTTGCGCAGAGAAAAAGAGTATAAGTTTAAATGCTTTTCGTTCTATAGTTTGTTATGTCAGGGATATCTGATATGCTTTTTGAAAATAATGGAGGGCTTTCCAACATTATTGTTAAGGAGCAGAAGGCTTGCCCGCCGAAGGAGTTGGAGAACACATTTTCTTACAATTACAGTCCAGTGGATGCGTATTCTTCCGCAGTTTTGAACAGGCTTTTGAGAGCCAAGGACAAAATTTTTAATGGAAACCCGGCAAAGCAGAAGATTAACAACACCCCGGAAGGCTGGCTAATCAGGCACTATGAAGAAAAAGGGTTTGTTGTGCACGAGTATGTTTCCAGAAACAAACAGGGACCGACAGAATTCGGGTGCGGAATAAGGGGCGCGCAGAGCGGAAATTACATGTACGGACATTTTGTTTTCGGGAATAATAATGGATATTCTGCCAAAAACATCCTTCTGGATATGAGGGCGCCTGACGAAGTTTTCGTTTTCTAGCGCGGGCCGGACAGGCTGCTGAAGAAATTTCCGATTGTTTCTGAAACGCTCCTGAAGAAGTTTGTTATTGATTCCATAATATTATCCCACCAGGTTTTCGGCTTTTCCTGAACATCAATCAGTTTTGATGCGTAAGAGTTAAAACCTGGGACAGACGCATAAGCCTGCAAAAAGTTGTCGCCCGCAGAAACAGGTACAAAGCTGAGGTTCAGCGTTTTTTCAGAGAGAGACTCGAGATAAATCTGCTGCGTGCTGTTCCTGAAATCCAGCGCAATGCTCTGGCTCTTTTGCAGAAGATTTCTTACGGTGATGCTGACAAATCCTGTCTCATTAACAGTATAATTCGCATTCGCCCGGATTATAATTTCAAAGGGCTTTTCCTTTACAACCCTTACTTCCTGTTTTTCAAGGGCGCCGTCATTGTAGGTATAAACAATCATGTTGTCGTTTACTGTAAAGCTTGCGCTGCCAAAGCCCGACTGCCCGTCGCTTGTGAAGAGATACGAGTCCGGGGATTCTGCAGTTACTTTTTCCCCTTCCTCCGCCACATTCTTGTCCAATGAAAGTTTCACCTTCCCCTCTGGGTTTTCCTGTATTGTGATGTTCTGGATATTCGAATTTGCATTATACGCGGAGAAGGCTATCGGGCACGTGTATATCTTTCTTTCATCAAGATTGTCTGGAAGCTTGAATATCGAGAACAATGTCTTGTTTCCGCAAAAGTAGATTGTGGAATCATTTAGCTCGGATTGAAGGAGCTGTTTTCCGCCTAATATGCAGGACTGCGAAGAGAATTTTGTGAGCGCGCAATCCGGCGCGGAAATGTCGGTTCTTGCAACGGCATAGCCTTTCCATACGTCAGGCTCAATGAAAAAGGAGTTTGCCTTCAGTATCGGATTTTCCCTTACCTCAAGGATTGATATGTTGGTTGTTATTGGATTTATTTTCATACTCGGGTTTTTTCCAATTCCGGAAACGTTCACCTCCGGATAAATGCTGTCCGCAAGCGAGGCAAATCTTATGTGCGAAGCGTCAACCGGAATTTCGCCCCATGTGGGATCTGAAATTATCGTTCCCGAAGGCGTGTAAATTTCCGTCCATCCATGAGCTGCAAAGTCGCCTTCTGAGAAGGTATAACCCTTTCCGTAAGCAAAGCCAACAACATAGGAAGCCTTGTACCCGAGAGCTCGAGCCATTGAGAGCAAAAGCGTGGAAAACTCGTCGCATACGCCTTTTCTCAAATGCAGGACTGTTGTTGCGGAAAGGTTCACGTCGGAATATGCTAAATCATATTCTATGTTCTCGTTCACCCATTTTGTAAGGGATGATATTTTGTCAAAGTCGATTTTCTTCCCGATGACAATGCTTTCGGCAAGGGCTTTTATTTCCGGGTCAGTTGACTGGATAAGCTCGGTTGGCTTTGAAAAGTCGCCGATGCTGTAAAAGTTTCCGGAAGTTCTCCTGTTTATCGTTACAGCGGTTTTGACTTTGAACGTCACCGGATTCGGCGGATTCTTCCAGAACATATTTATTTTCCTGTTCCCGAACTTGTCCTTTTCAATAAAGTAATCCGCGTTGCTAACTTCCTGTATTTCCGCCGTCTGCGACGAGTCTGACTGCGGTATATACAGGCTCAGGTTCAGTTCGCTCACGTCGCCCACCGAGACAGAGCCCGACTGCGTGATTTCAGCTTTCATGTACTCGACATTCTGGGGATTTTTCACGTCAACTGCCAATGCTATGGCCGAGATTGAAAAAACAGCCAGCAGGAATGCAAAAGTCAGAAGAAATATCTTGCTCATAGTAAGTTTAAATGGTTTCGTGCTAATAAAGATTCTTGGCGACAAGCATGTATTATTTCGTAGAATATCCAGCTGAAGAATTGGGAACTTTAATGGAGAGACACCCTTTAGGCAAGGAGGAAGCTGATGATATTCTTGGTAATATTAGCGGAGTAGAATTTACAGATGAGATTGGAGTTCCGGAAATAATTTGCATAAAAAGAACCGGAACCTTTATAAAAATCCGTAAGAGCGATACCGAAGAAGAACAAAAAAAATCGGCAGTTCATGGAATTCTGCATTTTGATTACAAGGTGCATGGAACTGATAATGCGGAACGCCTTTTAGACAAAGAAACTGAAAGAATTTACAGAGAAAATCCGCGACTTACGAATTATATTTTTGAAAGGGTTAAAAGTCTTTCAAGCTAAATAAACAGTGATGTTATGAGTTTCGAAATATGGGCAGAAAAATACAGGCCGAAAATGCTGGACGACGTGGTCGGGCAGAAGCACGTAATGAAAAGGCTGAAAGGGTTTGTTGAGAAGAAAACCATTCCGCACATGCTTTTTGCGGGTCCTGCGGGATGCGGCAAGACAGCAACGGCGCTCTGCATAGCACACGAGCTTTACGGGACGGGATGGAAAAGGAATTATCTTGAATTGAACGCTTCTGACGAGAGAGGAATAAATGTAATCAGATTAAAAGTGAAAGATTTTGCAAGGACAAGGTCCATAGGCGCGAACTACAAGATTATTTGCCTTGACGAGGCTGACGCCTTGACGCAGGAGGCGCAGCAGGCTTTGCGAAGGACAATGGAAAATTACACAAGCTCGTGCAGGTTCATTCTATCCTGCAATTATTCTTCCCACATAATAGAGCCGATACAGAGCAGATGCGCGGTCTTCCGCTTTCGCAGTCATACAAAGGAGGATGTTATAGAAAAGCTGAAAAAGATTGCAATAAACGAAAAACTTAATGTTGACGAAAACGGATATGACGCCATTTTTGAGCTTTCCGGCGGCGACCTAAGAAAAGCGGAAAATCTGTTGCAGACTGCATCAATGGAGGAGAAGATTGACGAGAAAACAATCTATGACGTTGCTGCGCAGGCCGCGCCTGCTGACGTGAAAAAAATGATGGAAGAAGCTCTTGCAAAGAATTTCCTTGAATCGAGAAAGTCATTGCAGGATTTGCTTTTCAAGCAGGGCATCTCGGGAGAGGACATAATCCGCGAGATTTCAAAGCAGGTTTACAGCCTCCAGCTTTCCGACAAGGAAAAGATTGAGCTGATTGAGAAGGTTGGCGAGTGCGAGTTCCGTCTTGACCAGGGCGCGAACGAGCAGATACAGCTTGAGGCTTTGCTCGCAAAGTTCGCGATGTTCGGGAAGTGATTAAATTAGAATTCTGTAATATTATTTTTCAATAAAGGTTTTGATATGAGATTCGTTGACAAATACCGCCCGAAAAATCTTTTCGAAGTGCTGGGGCAGGAGATGGCGAAAAAGGAAGTTGTTTCCTTTCTTGAAACTTGGAAGCAGGGCAAAGCCCTTCTGTTGTACGGCAGCCCGGGCTCGGGAAAGACTTCTTTTGTAGAGGCGCTTGCTAAAGAAAGAAATATTGACCTGCTTGAGCTGAACGCTTCCGACGTGAGGACCGAGGAGGCGATTACAAGAATTCTCGGGCAGGCTATAAAGCAGAAGTCGCTTTTCAAAAAAGGAAAAGTAATACTTTTTGACGAGATAGACGGGCTCGCTTCGATAGACAGGTCTGCGGCTGCGGTGAACAAGATAATCAAGGAAAGCAGGTTTCCGATAATTCTCACAGCGAACGACGCCTACGCGAAAAAACTGCAGAGCATAAGGCCGCACTGCAGGCTTGTGCAGTTCAAAAAAGTCAACTCGCTGACTATGGAAAAAAGAATAAAGGAGATATGCAAGCTTGAAAACATTCTGCTGGATCCGGTAAAGATAAAGATTCTTGCAAAATCAGCGGACGGCGACTTCCGCGCAGCGCTCACGGACTTGGAAAGCCTGTCGGAAGACATAGACACGGAAGTCGGCTTCAGGGAAAGGGAGAAGAATATTTTCGAGGTTCTGAGAATAATCTTCAAGAGCAGGAACATTGAGAACGCGAAGCAGGCGATAAGGGACTGCGACAAGCCTCTGGAGGAAGTGATGTGGTGGGTGGAGCAGAACATTCCGCTGGAATATGAAAAGCCGGAGGAAGTTGCGCAAGCAATGGAATCGATAGCGCAAGCCGATTTGTTCAGGAGCAGGATAATCCACAACCAGAACTACAGGTTTTACGTTTACATAAACGACATGATAGCCGCGGTCTCGCTCGCGAAGGAAAAGCCCTACATCAAGTTCAGCCCTTACAGGCCGCCGCAGCGCCTGCTTGTGCTGGGCAGGACAAAGGGCGAGAGGGCCGAGACAAAGGAAACCTGCGTGAAGCTTGGCAGGGAACTGCATTGCTCCATAAAAAAGATAAGGAACGAGTACCTGCCTTACATCAGGATAATGGAG
>JAVHRC010000055.1:0-9937 GCA_036171435.1 Candidatus Aenigmatarchaeota archaeon | reverse complement strand
CATCACGAGGTCGCCGAGCTTTATCCAAACCCTTTTTCTCAATTTGCCAGGTATCCTGCATATTCTTGTGAGCCCGTCCTCGCATTCCACCCTTATTCTTCCAGCACCGAGCATCTGCACAGCCAGCCCGAGAACCTCGCCCTGCTTCGGTATCCTTATCCTCGCAATTTCCGCCTGTTCCTGCTCGTATTCAACCATTAATATCACTGCATAATTATTCTTTTGTCGTATAATTGTTTAAAACAAACTGTTATAAGTTTAATCCTTCTTCTGGATTTTTCTAATCAGAATAAACTTCCTGTGCACGTCCCTGCCGTCTATCTTCGTGACAATTGAGAAGCTCTTCTTCATCTCCGAGGGAAACTTTTTCCTGACATCGCTTGCAGCGGAGACAACAACAAGCTTGTTTCCGACCTTTATGTCAAAACCCCCCTTGACCTCATTGACCCGGTAAAAAGTTTTTTCCTTCAACATGTCAAAAACACCAACCAATTTTTCCAAATCGTTCTCGTCAAAGCCGCGCAGCTGCAAGACAGCCTCGTAATATCCGCTGTGCCTTCTCGAACATGAAGGGCATATGATTTTGTTGACGTGGAAGTCAGCCTCATGCGCTTCCTCCACCTCCCTGTCGGAGAACGCGGGCACCAAAACAAACGCCGCCTTTATTTTTTTCTTTTCTTCCTTTGCATCTATTTTCTTTATTTTTCCGGACAATTTCACAGATTTTTCCAGGATTTTTACAATGTCGAATTCCGTCCATTTGTTGTCCAGAAACATCTTCTTGCACTTGTTGCATTGCGTTACCTCTATCTTTCTCGGAAGCGACAGGAAAGCGCTTTTCTTGAGGCAGTCTTCGCACCTGCCGTCCGCCAGCTTGTCTGTCGGACTGCCGCATATGAAACAGAATTTTCTCATAAAAAAACCTTTAACCGGTTAAAACTTATTTCAGCAAAAGAGTATAAATTGCTTTGGAATTGCTGCATTAATACACGTACCAGAAAGTGAAAGTAAGCTTTGATGTTGTGGGCGCATCGCAGCAGGTGTTTATGAAGGCATTTACGTTTGCGCTGCTTTTTACGTTGACGGGCTTCACGAGATAATACTTCTCGGAAACCGATTCCGCCGCAGCCTTGGCAAGAATCCTGTATTCGTCGCTGTTTGGAAAATCGGAAATCCAGATTGCGCTGTTGTTTTTTGTCATAAGCGAATATGTTGATGCCTGGTCTCCTATCAATATATTATTTCCCCTTACCTTGCTTTCGCCTGTTTCCCAGAAATTCTTGAAGACAAAGCCCTTGTCCAACGCCTGTATTATCACCCCGTTCCTGTCTGGCCATATCTTCTTGACTCTGAAAGAATATGTCTTTCCGTCCGGACCCGTCATTGTAAACGTCTGTCCTTCCGTTTTTGTGCCTACTCCCAGTATCTCAACGGCTGCTCCTGTAGTATTTATCTGCTTCGAAGTTTCCCATATGTACCAAGTGCCCCTGTAAATCCCTGTTCCATCGTTCACTGTTGAAATGTCAAAACCGAAGGCAAGAAAATACTTCCCGATATTGCTTCCTGCGGGATAATATGACGAGAAGTTCTGATATGATGCCGACCCTACGGGGTTTTCAGTAAGATTGAATAAATTCATAAAATCAATGCCGTTGGACGCTTTTTGCATAGCAATAATTCCGTCTCCTCCGGCAAGGTAATCCGAAATTTTTTGCTTCTGCGAAGTCCAGTTTGCGTCCGTATAATTTATGAAGACGGCAACATCATAATTTCCCGGAATTGAAGGCATGGCGCTTAAGTCAAATTTTTCGATCGAGAAATTCAAAAACATGCCGTTGAACAGTGCCGGGGAAAAGACGTTTTTTGCATAATAAAGTTGCGCGTCGGTGCAGGAAATGCAGGCCAGGCTTATCGTTGTTTTTGGCATGCCTTCCGAATAAATTGAATATTTTACGTTTGCAGGCTTGACAAAGTCCATCTCCCTTATTATTTCCTGCGTGTTGTTGAAAATCTGCGACAGGTTGCCGCTCGCTTCCAGCGAATGAAAAACCCCTATGCCCGAAACAATAAGGTCATGCCTTGCCCAATCCTGCTTGACGTTAATCCACGAGAAAAAAGTGGGCAATACAAGCACAATCAGCAGCGCTGCTATTGCAACCTCAATAACCTGCACAAAACCCTTTCGAACCGCGGTGTGCCTATTTTTGCGCCTGATTCCGCGCGCCTGCGGGGGTTTGCATTTTTTAATTTTTGACATAATCATAACCCGTTTCTACCACATTTCAAGGACTGCTTTTCCATATTTTCCGTTTATCAGCACAGGCATCTCGGATTTGCTTGTTACTCTCGGGCCGCCGTAGCCGCATGACAGCAGGATGCTGCCTGCGGAAGATATGCTAAAGCTGTAGCTTATGTTTCCAAACTTGTTCATAAGTCCGCAATTGTTTTTCAAGGCAGTGAGCTTTGAAGAGGAAATATTGTACGGAACCGAGGCAAGTCCGACCCTGACAACCTGGCTTTCAGTAAGCGTTTCCCAATTTTTTGGGCTTCCTTCCGAAGACACCAGAATGCCCAGTATGGAATTCGACTCGGATTTCAATGTATCCAATTTTGAATCAGTCAGGCTTGACATCAATGAGCTGTTCAGCTGCACCGCGATATAAAAAATCATGGCAGTAAAGAAAATAAGCGAAAATATGAAATCTACCTTTATTTGCCCTTTTGTTCTCAAGAATTTCACCCATGCATTTTAAGGCACTCACAGGGAAAATATCTGCGCATGCGGAATGCCTTTTACCCTTATGATGCCTTTTTCCGAGATCCATTTATTTTTAAGCGCAAGCGATACTATGTTGTTCCCCGCGATATTTATAATATCCGCCCGGGGGAAAAGAACCAGGACTTCGTTTCTTATTTTTTGCCCGCCATAGAACTCCCTGCTGATATGCAGCGCAAGCCTTCCTTCTTCAAACGTTTTTCCCAACAATTCCGAATCGCAAACCGCAAGCAGGGCAGTTCCGCCTGACTTGTGGATTTTATAATAGAACATAGAATCTATTTTGCTTTGGAATTTATAATGGTTTGCAAATCAGAAGCCGCTGAAGTGAAGAAAGAGTTTATCCTTTTATCTGTCTTACCGGGGCGCGGGCGCCGCAGGCTTCGCATTTGAGCATTGCTATAGTTCCTTCCTTCACAATTTTTGTGTCAGGCTTTCTGCATTCCTTGCAAAGGACATATTCCTTCACATAGCTTTCGAGTTTTTGCTGAACAGCCCTCTGCTGGAGGCTGCCTTGGAATACTGCGCTCCCGCCGTCCAGATGCGCCGGAGCCGCCAATTCTTTCGCCAGATATTTCATCATGTGCTTTTCATCCCTCCTGAGCGCGGATGCAATCTGCGAAAAGTTCCTCATTATGGTTTGTGAGCCCTGCACAGCTATCTCAGCCCGCGGCATTTCAAAGCGCTCGCCCGATGTCTTGACTTTCGCCTTTTCAAGCGCTTTTTTCAGAAGTTCCTCGTAACTTTCTTCCGGCATAATTATCACAACTTAATTGAATCAGAAATGATTTAAACCTCACAACCCCTTCAGCTTGCCGGGCCTTGGCTCGAAAAGAATCCCGCCCTCCAGAAGCTTTTGCACTGCCATGTCAACTGTGCTTTCGGGCAGCCCCGATTTTGCAAGAACAAGCTGGTAGTCAACGCCGTCCTGCCCGGCTTCCCCTATTATCTTCAGGACTATTTCTTTTGCATCCTTTGGCTGTTCCGCCTTACCGGTTTTATTGTCGCGCGTTTCCGAGAATTCCTCCTTTATCAATTCTTCCGCCTCAATGATGGATTCAACGTCTTCCTCGCTCATCAGCTCTTTTGCGGAATTCCTGACTTCCTTCATGTCGGCGGTTTTCTTTTTTAATTCGCCCAATTTCATGATATTCTCCTTCTGGAGCTTTCTTATCTTGGCCAGCTCCAGTATGCGCATAGTTTCAAAATTCGGGTCCGTTATCTTTGTCACTATTTCCGGAACAATGTAAATTTCCCCGTTGTATTCCCTTACCTTTCCAACCACGTCAACAAGGTCTCCCGCCTCCACGCCGTTGAAAAGTTTTGCGCTGCCGAAAAACTTGCATCTTACCGTGTCCGAGGAGTCGTCTATGGTGATGGCCGAGTAGCTGCTGTCGGCGTTCATGAACTTGTCCACAACAAGGCCGAGAACGCGGGCTCTTGAGAGCTTTCTTCCAAGCCGCGTGAGTATGTAGTTGCTTTCGAATCCGGGTTTCTTGAAATATTTTCCCCTTGTGATTTCGGAAACTCCTGCTTTTTTGGCGGTCAGTCTTTTTATTTCCACAATAACACCTGATGAATTTTCTATTCTTTATGGAGCTCGGATTTATTTATAGATTGTTTTACATTTTCCATCTTCTTCTTGAGAAAAGAATGGTGCGGAGAGCAAGATTCGAACTTGCGAACGGACTAACCGACAGGATAGCTTTATCATCTTGTATCAAATCTCAAGACAAACCTTGAGTCCTGCGCCTTAGACCTGGCTTGGCTATCTCCGCATGAGCTTTTCTTTCACGCACGAAAACTTCGTTTTCGGTGCCCCTGAAAATGCGGAGCATTTTCAAAGGAAAAGAAAAGTTCAATCAAAAGAAACATATATTTCAACCAATTTAAAACTAACTGAAAGGCAGAAAAAGAAGTAGCGGGGCAGAAAAAACGCTGCCCCTTAAAATCAAATCAATTAAATATCGTTAGGCCTGACTGTTGCCCTTCCGTTTGCCTTTGCCCTTACAGCCGCTTCCTTTACCATCTCAGCAACTTTCTTGTCCATAGCATTAGCAAAATCTCCGGAAAATCTCATTCCTTTTACAACTTCCTTTATCTTGCTTTTTACAACCAATGACATATTCTCACCTCAAAATTCGTTTGTCTTTGCAAAATCTTGCATAATCTGCACTATTAGATGGTTTTTGAACCTTTATATAGCTTTCGTCCGTTTGGCTTGGAAACGCAGAGAAACAGAGATTTATAAATACGGTGGTGCCCCCAATGGGAATTTCTTTGCGTGTTAACAATTAACACAGCTTTTATTTTGAACCCATGTCAAAGGCTTTCCTTGCTTTCATCGCGCGCATTATTCATGCCGCGCTAAATTCCTTCGTTTTGCACGAAGGGCCTCTATCCTTGACCGGACTAGACGATGGGGGCAATATTGTAAATGGTATCAAGAACCTATTTAAAGTTTACAGGAATTAAAAATAAAAAATCCGGGCAGCATCTGCCCGGCATATCAGAAAATATTCTTACACGAAATCGATTCCGAGAATCTTCTCTATTTCCTTGGACTTCTCCGCGTTGAAGCCCTTGTGGCGGACCTGCGCCATGACTTGCGCGTTTTTCACGCCTGTCACGATCAGCATTGTCCTGACCGCATCGCCAAGGTCTTTGATAATCTGCGCTCCCCATATCACTTTCGCGTCTTCCGACAGCTTTGAAGTCACTGCCTCCACTATCTCCTGGCATTCCCTTATTGTTATGTCAGTGCCGCCGCACACGTTTATCAAGGCGCCTGTCGCGCCTTCTATGTCCACGTCAAGCAATGGATTGTTCAATGCCTTCTCCACAGCCTCGAGCGCCCTGTTCTCCGTGTCCGACTCTCCCATTCCTATCATTGCAAGCCCTCCCGCACCCATTACAGCGCGGATGTCCGCGAAGTCAAGGTTCACAAGGCCTGGCTTTGTGACAAGCTCTGCTATTCCTTTTACAGAATTGACAAGAATCTCGTCCGCAACCTTGAATGCCGTTGTTATCGAGACGTCTGGCACAATTTCAAGAAGCTTATCGTTCGGTATCACAATCAGCGTGTCCACTATGCTTTCCAATTCCTCCAAGCCGTATTTTGCATTTTCCATTCTTTGCTTGCCTTCCATTGAAAAGGGCAGTGTTACTATGCCGACTGTTAATGCGCCAAGTTTTTTTGCAATGTCAGCAACAACCGGGGCTGCTCCCGTGCCGGTTCCGCCGCCAAGCCCGCATGTGATGAAAACCATGTCCGAGCCTTCAAGCGCATGCTTTATGTCGTCCTTGTTCTCTTTCGCCGATTCCATTCCAACATGGGGGTCTGCGCCGGCACCCAACCCTCTTGTAAGCTCCTTTCCAATAAGAATTTTCTGGTCAGCATCCGTGTAGAGAAGGTCTTGCGCATCTGTATTTATCGCAATAATCTCTGTGCCAGCAACCCCGACTTGCATTATCCTGCAGGCAGTGTTGTTTCCCGCACCCCCGACTCCGACTACTTTTATTTCCGCCTGCCTTGTCTCAAGAAGCTTTCTCAAGTCTTCGTCAACTGACTTCGTTTTCGCCTGCGCGTCTATTTTTTCCCCAGCCCTTATTGCCATACATATCACCTTTCAATTATTTTCTGTTTTATAATGAACCGAATCTTGGAAGTGTATCATAGAATGAGAAAACTGTCTGCAGATTAAATTGTCAGGAACATATTTAAAGATGCGCAAAATATTTTCCAGAAAAATATATTTTATAAGACAACTTATAATTTATAAAATTATCCTTTCTCCACTTCCGCTTTTTCTTCCGTCTTCTCCTCGCCCTTCTCATAGACTTCCGAGAACTTTACCTTTTCCAAGCCCACATAAGCCCTCACGTCGTCGGCTATCTTTTTCTTGTAAACAGGAGAAATCATTGGCGGCACTGTTATCTCTGCTTCCTTGTCATTTATCTCAACTGATATCTTGTCTGTCGGTAGTTTTGTGTAGAATTCTATTAGCTCCTTTATTTTCTCCTTGCTGTCGTCAGTCTTAGACTTTATCTCAACATCGTAAACAAGAACTTTTCCCGCAAGCGGATGGTTGAAGTCAACGCGAACGCGCCCGCTGTTAACGGAAAGCACGCGGCCGTGCATGTTGTCCGCTGTCACAATCATCCCGGGATAAGGATCCATGTTGTTATTCCTGAACTGCGATGCGGGGACAAGCTTTATATATTTCTGGTCGCGCAAGCCAAACCCCTTTTCCGGCGCCACTTCTATGGTCTTCTTTTCCCCAACCTGCATCTGCTCCAGCGCCTCGTCTATCCCAGGCAGCACGAACTTTGCGCCGACAACCACGGGCGATTCCCCTTTGTCAAACTCCTGCTGCGTTTCCTTTATTTTTCCAGAATATGAAATCCTGACAAAATCGTTTTTCTGCATTCCAAAACCTTTGGAAGATTATTATTTAAAGCTTGTGACTATTCAGATTATAAGCGAGTTTATAATCGCAACTCTTAAATAGAAATGCGCCATAATAATAGCATGTCTTTCATATTGAACAAGAACAAGGAGATAGACGATTTCTGCGGGCTCATGAAGAAAACGGGGCAGTTTGACAAGCTTGAGATAAAAATACTTTCTGCAATGCTGTCCTTGGAAAAGGGAAGGCAGCCAAAAAATAGTGCATCCGACATATCAAAAAAGGCTGAGTTGTCGGTGACAAACGCATACAAGTATCTTTATTCGTTGCAGCAGAAAGGGCTTGTCGAATCCGACTCCGGAAAGAACAAGATTTTCTGGCTGGCGAGGACAAATCCATTCCAGAGGATGTTCAGCTACGTGAGCAGGGAATACATCGAGAAGAAGGAGACTTTCTCCAAGCTGAAGGAAATTTATGACAGGAATATTTCCGGCAAGGACATATGGATGGGAAAGCAGATTTTCGAGAGATACTCGAAGTCAGGGGATTTCACAGACAAGGCAGCGCTTATCCTTGACATTGCGCAGCAGGAAGTCCTGATAATGGCCGAGGATATAGAGGATGATTTTGTGCTGATGGATTCCATAAAAAGGGCTATTGAAAGAGGCGTGAAAATAAGGATGATGAATTCAAGCATGCCGGAAGAGCGGACTTCATTGTTTAAGAAAATGGGCGCAGAGCTCAGGTTCATGGACAGGATAATGCAGCCCTTCACGATGGTTGCGGACGGCAGGCACGGGATAACAGTGGAGATGAAACGAAACTCGAGTCAGAACACGGAAATGTGCGGGACATGGTTTTTAAATCAGGAAACGGATTACAGGAAAAAGTTTGATGCGCTCTGGGAGAAGGCGGGAAGCGTTATTTAAATGCTTTATAAAATAAATTATAATTGATTGTATGTTAAAGGATTTTCTCGGCTCAAGGAAGTGGAAGGAGAAGATGCACTATTCCATAAGGGCGCAGCTTAACGAACTGATAAAGAGAAGCCGCTCGCACGAGGAGATTTACAAGAGCGCGTCAAACCCCACGACCGCACAGTTGTGGTGCGCGCTGGCGGAGCTCGCAACCGACGTGAAGTTTCTAGAGCTCAGGCTGAAAAGGATTGAGGAGTCGCTGAAACAACCGAGAGAGGAAATATCAAAGGACGTGGAGGAATTGTAAAATCAGATTCTCATAACATGAACGATAGGTTTAAATCCTTTTCGTGTGCAATATTTTATAGTGTTTAGTGTCTTATTATAAGAAGTGATATAATGCAAGACTTAGAAGAAATATTTATGGAAAAAGAGAAAAGAATTGAAGCAGTCTGGGATAAGCGATATTCTTCAAATAGTAAAATAAAAATAAAGAATTCAACACATCCTAGATATTCTAAGAATACAATGCTTGGTATAGGCTCTTTGAAAATAGTATTAGATGAAAAGTATTCTGTTTTGATTAAGAGACCAAAATCTATAGGTTCAATTGTTGCCAGAATGGAGACAGATTCAGTAGAACAAATAAGAGGGGCAAAAAATATAATCCCTATGGTAGCAGAATCAAACCACCCGAAATATGTTCCTGGAACGAGATTTGATTATGGTTATTTGGCAGCGGCTTTGGATGAAGGATATTCGGTCCTGTTGGCTCAGTAATTTACACTATCTCAATTCCCGGTTTTCCCGGCTCCGCGCGTTGCGCTTTTTCCGATTTGTTTTCTTCCGCCTTTATTATTTTTACGGGAACGCCCATTTCTTTTGAGAAGAACTCTTCCGCGTCCTTCAGCGCTGTAAACTCCTCCTTTTGCGAAAGCTTTTCCGCAAGCTGTTTTGACGCGAGCGACTGCGCGTATTTGGCAGCAACATTCCCCTGTTTTTTTATCGCTTCAATTTTCATTATCTCCTGCACAATGTTTTTCGGCTTCTTCAGCGCAACAGAATAAACTTCATGCTTCCACTCTGGCGAAATGTAAATGCTTATCTGCTTTGGTTCAATCTTCACGATTTTTCTTATTTCCTTTGCGTCTTCCAGAGTCTGCCTCACAAGTTCCTCCGCCTTCTCTGCTTTTTCATCAATCTTGCTTTTGTCCTGTTCAGGCCATTTTGCCTCGGATACGAAACCTTTCTTTCCAAGTTTTTCCCAGAGTTCCTCGCAGACGTGCGGCACTATCGGAGAAAGCGCAATTATCCATTTTGCAAAAACTTCCGGCAGCACTTTTTCCTGCTCATCCTTGCTTGCCATTTTTGAATATTGCAAAACATCATTGAGCATGTCATAGAATACAATCTGCACGTATTTTCTCTGGTCATAGCTTTCCATTAGCTTGTCCGCTTCATCCAGTCTTTTTTCAACGCGGGACAGGAGCGCCCTTGAATGTGTGGAAAGATTTACCGCCTTTTTGCTTTTTGTTTTTGCGGCATCCGATATGAGGGAATAAAATCTCTCCAAATGCTTCCTTGTGTTTTCCGCTTCAGCCTGCTTCCAGTCCATGCTCGTGCCAAACTCCGCGGAATAAGCCATGTAAAGCCTGAACAGGTCTGCGCCAAATTCCCTGCTTATTTTGGCAAGTGGTATTACGTTCCCTTTTGACTTGCCCATCTTTGAGCCTTCAACAGTGACAGGCTCTATCAATGTTATGGCTTTTGGCCATTTCTCTTCCGCAAATATTGCAGCATGATGGAAGATGAAAAAGCTCAAATGATTGGAGATG
>JAVHRC010000054.1:0-3775 GCA_036171435.1 Candidatus Aenigmatarchaeota archaeon | reverse complement strand
TATGCGGTTGTATAGAAGTTGCCTCCCGCCCGGAAGACACCGCTCTTGTCAGAACTCAACTTCAAGCCATAAAAGGCTGAACCAACAAGCGCCTTGTCTGTTACATTGTATGCGGATACTTGTCCCGAAGGCTCGACTGTTATTTTTGCAAACGTGTCCGTGTTCCAGCCTGTGAATCCAAGTTCTCCATAGTTGTTAGGCAATGCAACCTTCTCGCCCGGTTTGAGATACTGCTTCTCTGTAGGCTTGTATACAACTTGTATCTTTGCGCCTGCTGGTATTTGCTGGTTTCCTACTGTTCCTGTTGCGCCTACTACAGTATATTGTATTCCCCATCTTGGGTTTGCAGTATCAAATGCCTCGTTTGATGTGCCTGTACTATCTAAATCTGCTGTTCCATCGTATTGTTTTTCTATATAACCTGTTCTACCAACAACAATATCCGCCTCTATTATCTGTGTTGACGGGTCTGTTCCGGAAACTCTTGAGTCTGTTACTTTTACAGTCAACCCTGTGGCAGAAGAGTCCTTGCTGTTGCCTTCTGAAATACCTGAGAGTGTGTCAACAACATTGCCTGTCTTGTCCTTTATCTCGAAAGATGCCCAATTGTTGTCTGTTCCTGCAGTCACATAGATTGTGTAGTCGCCTGTTGTTATTCCAGTCACTGTTGTTCCCTGCTTCTTTGCGGTTCCCACTGAGCCTGACAACATCTTTACTGAACTTGCATCTATTCCCACTATTGTAAAGTCCTTGCCGAGCAGTTTTATCTTTATTGGGTTTGTATATTCTGGGCTTGCTATTGTACCGGTTGTTCCTGCTGTTGTTGCTGTTGAGAGGTTTATTGTCTTGTCAAATACATATTCGTATTTGATGTCTCCGGTTATTCCGATAACCATTTTCTCGGAGCCGTTTATCTTGTCTGTTCCCAAGTCGTGTCTCATTCTTACTGCTGACACATCCACTTGCTCCTTGTAGTCATAGTCGGAACTCTTCCAAGAGAATGTTGAGTCCTTAAGACCGGAGAAGTGCGTAGTTAGGATAACTCCGCTGTTCGGGAAAGCTGATCCTCCTGATATTGCTGTTGAAAGTGCTGTGCCTCCGACGGCTGTGCCTATGGATATACCATCCCTGTCAACTCCTGTTACAGCAGCTCCTGTGCCTGTAGTTGTCACTGATGTTGTTGTCTTTGATTCTGCAGCCATTCTTACTGCAATGTCTACTGCGCCTGCCACGTCCGATGTCTGCGCTGTCTTTCCTATCACGAAGATTGGAAAGTTAGCAGTTCCGAGTGTCGGATCTGGTGTAGCGAGGCTTGCTATATTGCCTACGTTTGTTGCCGCCATTGCCGCTCCAGCCAATGTCATTCCTGCCATCAGGGCTGAGCCTGCAACTGCTGCTATTTTTCTGAATTGCATATTTTCTCTACCTCTTTATTTTTTGTTTTTGGTTTTATGGATTTTTTTAAAATCCATCCGCACAAGGTGATTGTGCATTTTTGTTTTCGCACATGCGCAAAAACGCTTTGCGTTTTTGGCACGCCGAAATTCTAGAATTTCGTGCGTGTACGGTGTGCGAACGAAACCTTTCGATTTCGCATTGCGCGCGCTATGCACGAAAAACCTTTCGGTTTTTCGGCATGCCAAAAATTGTTTTGCAATTTTTGAGCATGCTCAAACGCACATTCTTTAATTTGAATGCGTTCAAGGCTTGAACAGCGTCAGATAGCGATATCTGATAACCGCTTAAGCAAGAAATATATTGAAAAGGGGTATATAAATAAGAATCATGCAACTGTTTCCTAAGCACCATGTTATTGTTTCCGATGTATGTTTTAGCATGATATGAGATATAAAACACTATTTAAGAGTTTCTAAAGTACTTTTATGCATTATATAACAAAAATAAGTTATAAAACACCTTATTTAATAGACATTTCTGGAGATTTATGAAATTATCATCTCTTTCATGGAAACAGTTAAAAATCAGGAAAATTCGTCTTTGTTCTCATCTTCTTCCTGTGCAGTGGCTTCAATCTCGGCAGGCTCATTTCTTTTTTCATACGAGGAAGGCATATTCTTATTCTGGCTTGATTTTTTCGCGTTGCGAAAATCCTGTTTCGGCATTTTCTGTTCTTTTTTGCCGGTTTCCGCAGCCGGTTCTTTTTTATCCTTGCTGAAGTCTTTCACAAGATAGATGTTGTTGCCTCTTCCCTCGCGCTCCAGCCTCACAATGCCGCGCTCCTGCAGACTTTTCAGAATTTTGGAAACCCTTGCTTTCGAGAAGTTGCTTTCCCTCACAAGAAGCTTCTGGTTTGTTTTTCCCTTGTCCCTTATAATCAGCTCCATTATGGTTTTTTCATCGCTTTTTAGCACGGGCAGCACGAATTTTATATTCTTCTTGAAGCGCTTGAAAAAGAACCAGAAACCGACAATCAAAGCTACTATCACGATCCCCAATACGAGCAAACCGCCAGTGAACAGCGCCATTACCTGCGAAT
The DNA here is from genome assembly GCA_036171435.1 of Candidatus Aenigmatarchaeota archaeon. Lineage (GTDB taxonomy): Archaea > Aenigmatarchaeota > Aenigmatarchaeia > Aenigmatarchaeales > DAIDAN01 > DAIDAN01. Next base: position 1,278 of record JAVHRC010000054.1, on the reverse strand, counting down.
TGTCGGAAGATGCCTCGTAAGATATTTGCGTGTCAAAAGACTCGCCCGCGGCAAGATTCTCCTTTCTCCATGTTATGCTTATTTTTCTGCCATCGCTCCCTTTTTCCCCGATTACCGGCAGATACTGCTGGAAAACGCCTTTGGATGAAAGGAACATTCCCTCGGGAAGCATTACCTTGAAAGAAAGCTGCTTTGTCTCCAAAGGCACGTGAAATTCCTGTTTGTACAGGAATTGATTGTCTATCCTTTTTGTCAGGTCAAAAGAGTCAAATTCCAGTTTTAGCATCCTCTTTTCCGATGTAGGAGAGACTGCGCATTCTATCTGCGAGCCAAAAGGCTTCTTCTGCTGGATGCAGGAAACGTTTTCAAAGTTAGAATCCTCCTTAAGGTTTTGTATGTCATAGAAAAGCGGCAGCGTGAACATTCTTATTGTGGAATTTGGATCAAAAGTCACCGTAAGGGTTGTATGCGAAACATCGCCCAGTTCCACTTCCGCGCCGAGAAAAGTTATTTTTTGGCTGGAATTATCATCCAAGGCGTATAAGGGAGAAGATAAAATCATCAGGCAAATTGCAATGCATGCAAACAAGGGATATGCTTTCATCAGAAGTAATGATACGCCAACGCTTATAAAAATATGCTAATTATTCGGCCGCGGTTAGGATTCCTGTTCCCTTCCGCCGCGCGCTATCACAATTCCGCCAAGCCCAGCAGCCGCAAACTTGTGCATCATTTCAGCCATTATATTTAAAATATTCTGCGCTTCATTCGAATTCAGCTGATATTTCTCGGGCTTCAGAATTTCAACGGATGCGGGCCCGAACTCAAGAACAAGCTGCACCAGCGAGTCAAAATTCTTTACCATGAATTCGATTTCGCAGACTTGGGAAAATCCGACTTCTATTCCTTTTATCGGGTTCTCCACCCTTTCCGCCGCGGAAAAATCCTTTTTTATCATGCCCACGAGTCCGTTCTTTTCAATTTTTCCAATATGGCTTTGCAGCGCTTCTTTTGCGGTTTCTTCTGTTATGGCAAGAACCTCGAACATCATTCTCGCATGTATCCATCCGTTCTTCAGCTTTTCTGCAGTCTGTTCCTTGGTTAACATAATTATCAAATCTGAATAGTTTTTGAATGCTTATATTCTTATGGAGCCTCGGGCCGGGATCGAACCGGCGACCTGCTGCTTACGAGGCAGCTACTCTACCAATTGCTCAAGCCTTTATTCTTTCTTTTTCGCAGGCGTTTTTCTTTTGCGCACGGAAACGAAGTTTCCGG
>JAVHRC010000053.1:0-3798 GCA_036171435.1 Candidatus Aenigmatarchaeota archaeon | reverse complement strand
TTGGCAGGAAGTTTGCCAAGACAACCCAGAAGAAGTATCCGAAAAGCGTGGAAAAAAACCACATCAAAAAAATATAAAAGCTGTTGGACACAACCTTTTTTGTAGTGTTGCTCATAACCTCAAATTTATCTTATGGCATTTAAATATGATATATCGCGGCAGACTGCTGGCACAGCGTGGTTCAATGAAAATCTGCATAGTATCAAGCGCGGGCGGGCACCTGAAAGAGATGAATAGGCTGCTGCCTATCCTGCGAAAGCATGATTATTTTTACATAACTTTTGCAGAAAAGGAGATAACCTCGGGCTTGGGAGGAAAGGTCTATCGTGTCGTCAATCCTGATATCAGAAACAGAAAGCTTGGCCCAAAGGCTTTTGTCAAGAATTTTACGCAGGTGCTGCACATCTTGCGGAAGGAAAAGCCTGATGTTGTAATGACAAGCGGCGCGGGAGTTGCGCTTACTCCGTGCTACCTTGCAAAAATGTTTTTTGGCTCAAGAATAATTTTTATAGAGACATCTTCCCGCTTTGACAAGCCTTCGCTCATAGGAAGATTGTTGTATCCGATAGCAGATTTGTTTTTGGTGCAGTGGTCTGGTGTGCTGAAGTACTATGGAAAGAAAGCAAGATATGCGGGATGCCTATTTGGATAAATAATTATACGGTGTTAAAAATGATTTTTGTTTCGCTGGGAACGCATGAGCGGCCTTTCCTGAGGCTGGTAAGGGAAGTGGATAGGCTTTCGTGCGAAGGAATGATAAAGGAAAAGATTGTGGTGCAGCTCGGATTCACGGACTATAAATTCAAAAGCCGGAAAATCGAGCCGGAAAAATACATGAGCCAGAAAAAATTTGACAAGGCTTTCAATGACGCCGAAATAATAATAACGCACGGCGGCTCCGGAAACATTCTTGAGGCTGTCTCGCAAGGCAAGCCTGTTGTCGCTGTGCCAAGGCTTTCAAAGTTCGGCGAACATGTGAACGACCACCAGCTACAGATTGTGAAGGAAATGGAAAAAATGGGAAATGTTTTCGCTGTCTATGATATTGAAAAGCTTCTTGAATCCATAAAAAAGGCGAAAGCCGCGGGCGCAAAAAAAGTAAAAGGGAAAACACCGGAGATATTTCACATTATTGAAAAAACTCTTGAGAAATGGGAAAAAGAAAGGGCAAGGAAGCTATAAGGTGATTAAATGTTTGATACGCTGTATTATGATAAAATGAGGGCAATGATGAAAAATTTGAATACGAAAATAATCCTTGATGTTGGAGGGGGGAAGCAGACAGGACCTTTCTTGAAGGAAATGTTCCCAAAAACCGAGATTTATGCGCTCAACATCTCTGCTGAAGAGCTTGAATCCGTGAAGTCGCTGTATGAAAAAACATATGTTTGCGATTGCCAGGATATGAAACCTTTAAAGAACGATTCGTTTGATTTCATTTATTCAAATCAGGTTATAGAGCATCTCTTCTATCCTGAGAAGTTCCTTAAGGAGGCATGGAGGGTGCTTAAACCGCACGGAATATTGATTCTGTCAACGCCGAATCTTGCGGCATGGTTTAATAGATTATTGCTTCTTTTTGGATATCAACTTAGCAATTATACGGCATCCCCGCAGTTTAAGGATATCGGACTTCCAAAATTTATAAAAAAGAAGAATTTATGGGATCATCCGAGGGTTTTTTCCGCCAACGCGCTGAAAGATTTGCTCAAAGAAACAAATTTTGAATTGTTGAAAATGGAAATTATAAATCAAACATATAAAAACCAGCCTTATGAGAAAATAAGGTGGCTTGCGGGAAAAATAATGCCGAAAAACTGGAGAGAGTGCATAATAGTAAAGGCGAGAAAATATTAATTCTTCTTCATTCTAATCGCTATATGCGTTCCAGTTTTATGATTCTGCAGTCTGAAATTAATCCATAAAAAAGGAAAAAGAAGTTTAAGTATGAGATTTTCTAAAATTCGCAGTCTGGAGAATTCTATATCATAACCCAAAACCGAAAGTCCGCTCACAAAAAACCTTTTTTCAAGGATGCTGCAGCACAGGAATAGTTTTCGCAAGCCAGCTTCCGAATACCCTCTGTGCATGTGTCCGAATTCCTTGAGCGTCTGTTCTTCCGTTTTGCAGAAAATTTTCATGAAACTGAAATAAGGGAATTTCCAGAATTCCGAAGGCGTTGAAAGGACAATATTCGCATTTTTCTTGCTTACTCTTTCTATCTCTTCCGCCGATTTTTTATCATCTTTAACATGTTCTATCATGTCAAGGCATACGATCTGTGGGAACGAATTGTTTTTGAATGGCAAATATTGTGCATCGGCCACAACATAAAAAAAGTTCTCATTGAGAAGCTTCCTGTCAATATTCTTCTTCAGGTCAACGCCTATGACTTTCCCGTTTTTTGCAAGCGCCTTTTCCAAACCACCGTATTCGCTGCATCCCAAATCAAGTGTAAGTCCCGCAGACATGACAAGTCTTTTTGCTGTTTCAAATCTCTCCCACCATACACCCCATGTCGGGATTATGTTCGCAATCTTTTTTACTGCTCTTGTAATATTAGCCAGAGAAATCACTTTCAATCTTTTAAACAATCAGTTCAGTCTATCTTCTCCATACCAAGAATCCTGCGTGTTGCCTTCCTGATTTTCAAACCGAAGAATCTTGTCACCGGATAAAGTGGCGACGCGAACAGGATGCTGTTCGGTATCTTGTGTTTCCACACCCATATTTTGCTTGCTGTTATCGGGTCAAGCATCGGGCGCGCGAATTTTCGCGTCAGCTTCTCTATTGTCGTACCTTCGCATTCTATATCAACATCGCCAACGCCAAGTTGTTCCCTCGCATATTGTATGTGCGGAACATCGGAAAGGGGGATGCCCATTATCTGCGAGGCAACAGTGTCAATGGCCGCGGGATTTTTTCCGCTGATAAGAATATTCATCCTTATCGAGCGCCCGCGCGTGGGTCCGTGGCCTTCCATTGCGTCAATGCCGTCCATTATCACAAGCTGGTTTGAATATATTTTGCAAAGCTTTACAAGAACTTCAGCGATTATGGGATGGTATTTTATCCTTTTCATCTCGGGAACCGTGCCGAACATGTTTTTCACTGCGCCAGTGACAAGCGCAAATTCATGTGTCTTCAGCACAGGCAAATTCACAAAAAGGTCATGCTTCGTGAAAGGCTCTTCAAGATATTCGTATTTCGTTTCCTTGAAATAATTTGTGAGGTTAACGATTTTTCCGCCTTCCTCCTCCACGGCTTTCCTTATCCCGAGATTGTCAAAAGCCTCGTCAGCGGTATTGAGCAGCGCGTCAGATTCAAACACTATAACCTCATTGCTCCGCTTGAGAAAATATCTTGTCACAAACCTTACCAAGTCAGGCGAGGTTGTTGCTCCTGGAATGCGCTGGTGAAAGCATAGGTTCGGCTTGATTATAACTTTCCCGTATTTACTATCGCCGACGGTTTGTTTTATCAAATCTTCTACGGCCGAATAATCCAGCTTTTCAATATGCTTCACTAAGACTTTTTCCATAACAATACCTTTTTATTAATTACTCTGCACACTCTATTTAAATATTCCGCGCACAATCAGAAAATACGAATATGGATGCAAAAGAAAAGGTTCTAATTATGAAACTCGCGCTTGTCAGCTTGGAAAGGAACGAGCCAGACCCGCCTTTGGGTCTTGCGTACATAGCCTCATATCTGCGCAAGTACGGCAATTTTGACAACACTGTTATCGTGGACAAGGAGGACCAGATGAAGCGGCTGCGCAGGGAAAAGCCTGAT
>JAVHRC010000052.1:0-4024 GCA_036171435.1 Candidatus Aenigmatarchaeota archaeon | reverse complement strand
TGAGCGAAGATCTTATTAAAATTCTTATGGGAGTGGTTATCCTGATTCTGGTGCTTTTTCTGGTTATTGCTTTTGTGCTAAAGATTGGCAGCGTTGACACCGTGGAAAGTCCAGCAAGTACAGGCTCTGAGAACGGGAGCACGACAATTCCGGTTGTTGAAATAGGAAGTTATACGTGCACGCAAACGGCAGGACAAACCTGCGAATCAGGCGCAGCCTGCCCGAGCGGCAAGGCTGCAGGCATCGGCGATTGCGAGCCGGAAAAAACCTGCTGCAAGGAGCAGAAGCCTGTTGCCGATACTCTTGTAACGCTAAAACTTTCCGACAGCTATGGCCAGCCAGCTTCAAAAAACCTGAAACTGACTTGCAAGAGGGAAATTCTCGGCAATATCCAGACAACGGACGTCGTTGCCGACTATGAAACAACGGACATGGGAAACGGCGCCAGGCTTGTAAAGTTCAAGTTCACAAAAGAAAAACTCCAGCAATTAAGGGATGCAGGATGCGCATGGTAATAAAATGCAGATTGTGCTGCCTAGGGTGATGTAGTGAAAGATGATTGGGAAAAATTGTATGAAAAGTATGAGGGGAGAAAAAGGAAAATCATTATCAGGATTGCGGCTGTAACCGCGATATCCATCCTGTCTATGATGGCAATAATCTCATTCTTTCCAGGAAAAGGCGGTTCAGGCGAAAACATTTATTCCGTCTTGCAGCAAGCCTCAAATCCGGGCTCTTATAAAATGCGGACATCATTTGCGGATACGCAATGCCTTTGGATTCGCTCTTCCGCAAACGAGGAAGGCTTTGTCCTTGAGGCAAGGGAATATTATTCTTCTGAAAAGAACTGCATCGGGGATTTCATCAACAGCACGGAAATACCGCTGAAGGGCCCGATAAACATTGTTGGAAACGACTGCATTTGCGGCAAAAAGGTTTGCGAGCTGGAAAACATTTTTGAAGGCAATATCACAAATTTGAAAATAAGGGGTTGTTGAAATGCGCAATACAAAAGAATCAAAAATTAAAAAGGCAGTTGCCTTTGCCGTGGCAGTTCTGATAGCTTCCATGAGCCTGACTTCGTCCGTGGCGCTGGCGCAGCAGTTTGACGACACAAAATCCTCGGTTGTCTATTGTTCCAAGCCGTTAAAAGTCAAGATTGGCTCGGTTTATGATTACCGTTATTTCGTTTATGCGAGCAAGGTCGGCTCTTCAGATTTGAACATAAAAATTGAAAAGGGGTTTGCCCATACTTTGGAGAACCTTTACCCCGGCAGCAAAGCGCAACTGAACGGAAAGCAGATAACAATCAAGGAAAGCACCTCTTTCATTCTTCATGACTTGGGCGGCTTGGAGCTTGCCCTTTCAGGAAACAATGTTCAATTCGTTCCCAGCGAAAAATGCGACGAACTTGTCGCGACAATGACATCGATAAGCGGATATTCAAAGCAGAAATTGGTTGATGACGAGAATATGGTTTCAGCGCAGATGGGTCTTGTAACTGCAATGACGGCGGCCGCAGGGACGATAGTTATCAAGGATGTTATCGGATACGAGCCAGCGCCAAGAACTTTAACGACCCCCACAAAGCCGTATGAATATGACGCGCCATCAACGATAAAATACCTTGAAGAAAACGGGTATCGGGGACAAAAATTCATGGACGATTATAATAACTTTATGCTTGGAGAGGAAAAGAAATTTCCTGAAATCAAAAATATGGCTGAGTTTCAAAAAGAAGCATATCTCATGCGCAAATATGATGAAGCGTGGATGGATAAAATCAAGGGACAATTATCCGAAAACCAGAGAACTTATTTGAAGTTGTATTCTGATTCGATTAGAGATCCCAGCATAGAATTGGGGCAAAAAAACATAGCTGACGCACTAAATATATTAACCAAAGAAAAAATATACAAACACTCCTCAGAGCCTTCAAAATGGCTTTCTTTGGCGGAATACCTCAGCAAGGCGGACGAAGGACTTGATGTTGAATATAAAATTGTAAGTAAAACGATTTCAGATAAATATAAGAGCGTTGGATTGTCAGGCGATACGAATCATTTACAAACATTTAAAAAAAGCACGGGGGTATTGCTTAGCGAGACCCCCATTTTTGCTGTAAAAAATGACCCCTTAGTTCGCGCTGGCGCGCTTGTACATTACGGAGGGGATAGAAATCTTAAAGCCATGTTTATTTCTATGGATTCTAAAGCACAAAGTCTTCAACAGACCGGTATGACACTGGTGCATGAATCTAGCCACGAGACAACATACGCGTTAGATAGTATTGAAAAGCTTTCTTTGGACAAAATCTCTTCAAAGCTTGGCACTGAAGGGCTGGCGTCTTATGACGAATACAAATTTGCCAATGAGCAGAAGGCATCGGGAATGTCGGGCTTTGAAATAGAGATAAAAGCGGCAAAGAACTTCAGGTTGAGAGCTGCATCATTTGAAAACCGCATATATGGCGACGGGCCTTCGGTTTATGAATTCATAAGGGACAGGTATGGGCAAGAATTTGTGGATAAGATTAAGAAGGGGGAAGTATTATTGGAAGAAAAAGTGGATGTTAAAGGAATGGATTCATTATTCCGCACCTCGTTTCTGCCTCCTCTGACAGACAGCATAAATTCTGCGACAGACCATTTCTTGAAGATAGAGGACAAATTAAATGAAGTAAGGAGGACAATAGAAACCGACATACAAAAACCTGATATTTCAAAATTAAACAAATATGTGTCCGATTTGGACGGGCTTCATGAAAGCATTTCCAAAGACAGTCTGATGCAACCTTCTGTAAAAAATGTTCTTACGGCATATGTAATAAAGTTAAAGAATAATATTCAGACATACAGGGATGCGCCCGAGGAATTGCGCGTAAAAACATATAGCGAAGGATTTATGAAAGTTGTGAATGAGTTTAGGGTAAACTTGGCAAACAATCTTGCGCAAGAATCTGCAGAACTGGCAAAGGTTTCCGGCGGCATATCCAGGGAGAAAGTGCCAGCCGCGCAATTCAATGCCGTTGAGGATGCTGCCAATAAATTGCTGGAAAAAACTAGAAAGATAAAGCAACTTGATAACGTCCTGACCGAGAAAAGCCTTCAATCGCTCAACTCCGCGGAGAACTCGATACTAAAAGGAAAAGTTCCCGAAGAGTTGACAAAGACTGCGGAAGTCGCGAAAAAATCCGCAAGCGGACAAATGGCAGCTACAGCAGGAATAACTATGGTTCTTGTGCTTGGTCCGCATTTCAGGGAATATGGAGAAGAAAACAATAATCCCTATCTTGTTTATACAGGAACTGCTGTTGAATATTCCGGTTTGGGTTTGTTTCTTGCACAGGCGGGAGCAACAGTCTATGCTATTGTAAATGTTTTCTTAGCAGAAGGATTATACGCCGCTTTTTGGGCGGGAATGGAATCGCTGACAATGCTCGTTTTTTCAGAAGGGGCGATAATCGGGCTGTTCGTGATATTCCTCGCTGAAAATATATGGTGCGTTCTTGTGGATATATTTAATTGCATGTACATCCAGCCGACTCTGACGCTTTCCAAGACAAAAGGTTTCACGGGAGAGAAAATACAATATTCCGTATCGGGCTTTGATGTCAAGGACGGGATAGGAAACCAAGAAGGAAAACGCTATATGATGACATATCAGGGCAGTTACGGATTGCAGTTGGGTTGGTGCACGGTTTCCGGCGACATCTGCAAGGGGGATTTTTACGTGCCGTCAACGGCTTCTGACACGGTAAAGATATTCGCGCAGGATATTGACAACACATACAGGTCAGCTTCGGTAACATTCCAGAAAATAAGAAACCAGCTGGTTATGGGCGCGACGATTGTCACGGACAAAAGCTATTTGTGCATGTACACAAAGGAATGGCAGGGCGAGACCGACATAGAAGCAACCTGCGCGAAAGCTTAAATCAGGAACCGCAAAAATAAGAGACAGGATAGTATGACGGAAATATACGACATGGTTTTGATGGTCGGCGACCTTGTCCTGATACTTG
>JAVHRC010000051.1:0-18123 GCA_036171435.1 Candidatus Aenigmatarchaeota archaeon | reverse complement strand
GTAACGAATTTCGTCTCAACCTTCACCGCGCTGCTTGCCGTGGAAACAAGATTCGGTATCAAATCCGACTGGCGCTGGTATTGGTTGTTTACCTCGCTCCATTTGCTGTTGACATTCTGGTCAAGACCGACAAAGTTGTTATATGCGCCTACTATCGTTCCAAGAACTATAAGAATAATTACTCCGATTGCAAGCGGCAGCTTGTATTTCTGCAAGAATGTCTTTTCTTCCTTTGGCATAATATGAATTGTAGAATGCTATATTTAAAGATTCAACATTAAATTCTGAACAATGATTAAAAGCTTATAAACGTTACTGTAAAATATAAGTTCACGAATTATTATGGTGTGATTATGTCATTATTCAAATATCTGCGAAAGACCTTTGACGACAAGAAGCAGCGCAAGAAGAACGTGATAGGCTGGAACAAGCAGGGAACGATTGTGCGGATAGACGAGCCTTCGCGCCTGGACAGGGCTCGCGCTGTCGGATACAAGGCAAAACAGGGATTTGCCGTCGTAAGAATAAGGATAGGAAAAGGCTCAAGCAAGAGGGAGCAGCCTGCCGGCGGCAGAAAGCCTGCTCATGCGGGAATGACAAGGGTAACACCAGCAAAAAGCCTGCAAAGGATAGCCGAAGAGCGCGCATCAAAGAAATACCTGAACATGGAAGCGCTGAACAGTTATTATGCGGGAGAGAGCGGAAAGGACATATGGTATGAAGTTATCATGGTTGACCCGAACCATCCCGTTATCAAGTCTGACAGGAAAATAAGCTGGATTGCAACCCAGTGCGGTCGCGCCGAGCGCGGGCTCACTTCCGCGGGAAAGGCGGGAAGGAGATAAATGCTGCGACTTCGTCTTGCAGTTCGCTACCGCAAACGATTTAAAGTTTATTTCTAAATAATATTGCATGAGACTGCATTACGGAAAAGACTTTGAACAATTTCTGGAAAAGAATTTGGAAGACGTAGGCGGAAGGTCTTTTGAAGAAATGGGGTTTCCATCCATCACACTAGAGCTTAAAGGCGGAACGAAAATCAAGCATTTTCTTCCCAAGTTTGAGGGTGTGGATACAACCAAAATCGGCGATACCGAATATCTGATAAAAACAGGTTCGGAATTAAGAGTGCATGACATTGACAATAATCTCATAGATGAAAGGGGATTGAAAATCGCCTTTAATAAAGGAAAATATTCCATGATGAATGGCGTTAAATTCTATCCTGTTAGTGAATTTAAAGAGCCTGAAGATATTGTATCGAGAATGCTGATAGACGGCAATTTAGAAGCTGAATTTATAGCTGTAAGACCGGAAGAATTAAGTGATAGCTGGATATATCGCCAGGTTATAGGCGAAAGACATTATATGATACCGAAGAGGAATTTGGTTATAATTAGCATTCAAGAGCGCATAGGAGGAACTGAAAGAATGGCTATTTTTCAAACTTGCACAGGCTTTTATTTAAATCACAAAAAAGACGAGCTGGCTTCATTATACCCGATAGTTTCTTTTTGATTCCAAACAACCTTTTTAAGTTTACAGCCTAATTCTGTTTTGTGCAGAGGTAGCAAAGCTAGGTAATGCGCAAGCCTGGAATAATATCAGTCAGCTTGTGTCCGCAAGGACCCGTGAGAAGCCTTTTTCTTTTCTGCGAAAAGAAAAACCATTGGGAAAAAGAAAAGGCAAATTGGCTCGCGAATTCAAAATGAGATGAAAGTCTCACCCTCTGCGCCACAATTTCTAAATTCAAATAAAAGGCGCATTTAAAAAGTTTGCGCGCGCAATTATTAGCATGGAAGCTGTGACAAAAAACACGGGCGGCGGCACTGAGGAAAAAAGGCTGAAAGAATGGATAAGGGCGCAGGAAACGGCTTTTTTGGGCGTTGAAATACGCGAAGTGAAGGTAACGGGCGGCTCTGTAGAAATAGAAGGATGGCTCAAATCAAGCGAAGCTGGAGGAAAGGAATACGGAGTTCTGATGCCGTTGAAAAAAGATTCCAAAAACAAGTACAGAATTAGGATGAAGGAGGCAACCCACCACTGCGATGATATTAAATACAGGGGCGCCGTTGTCTGCCGCCATATTCGCGCGCTGGCAATTTACATTGAAAAACACTTTAGAGAGATAAAGAAAGAATACAAGCTGAAAGGGATAAATCTTGCATAATTCTATGATTCAGCAAAAGAAAATAAACCTTTAAATACCTTGCGAACTTATTACTGAACGGGAAGTTTTTCGCAGGAGATTCCTTGAAGGGATTTTCCAACCGTGTTCTGAGAAAATTAGCGTGAGAAATGTGAGAAAGAAACAATTAAAACGCTTAAATAGGTTATTTACCGAATAGGTTTTGCAGATTCGAGTGTTCATCATAATAATTATAATGAGTTGATTTTATGCCGAAAGAACGAAGACCGAAAAGGGGGGGTCGGGGGTTTTATCCGAAGAAGCGTGCAGCGCGGATTTATCCAGCCTCGAAATTCGCATCTTCAAAGGAGGCAAAACCGCTCGGATTCGCCGCATACAAGGTTGGAATGACGCACGTGCAGGTTCTTGACACAAACCAGAAATCAAGGACGAAAAACCAGCTTGTAACAAAAGCCGTTTCGGTGCTTGAGTGCCCGCCCCTGACTGTGTTCGGATACAGGATTTACAAAAAAACAATCCACGGGATAAAAACTCTGGAAGATGCCTACGCCGAGAAGCATGACAAGCGCCTGGAGAGAAAAGTGGAAATCAAGAAAAGTACGAATAAAAAAACTCCGGAAGGAAATGCTTCCCACGTTCATTTGCTCTGCCATACAAACCCCGTTTTCAAGAAAACTCCGGAGGTTTTTGAAATCGCGATAGGCGGAGGCATCAAGGAACAGCTGGAACTTGCAAAACATCTTTTGGGAAAGCATGTCAAGGTTTCGGACGTTTTCAAGGCAGGGGATTATGCCGATGTTTCATCCGTATCAAAAGGCAAGGGCTTTCAGGGCCCCGTGAAAAGATTCGGCATAAGATTGCACGGAAGAAAGATGAGGCACATGCATAGGCACGTTGGCTCTCTCGGCTGCGCGGAGCCTGGCAAAGTAAGGCCGACTGTTCCCGCCGCAGGGCAGCTTGGCTTCCAGACAAGGACGGAGCTTAACAAGCGGATATTGAAAATGGTTGAGCCAAATGAAATCAATCCGAAAGGCGGATTCCCGAATTTCGGAATCGTGAAAACGGAAAGCATAATTGTGGAAGGCAGCGTGCCGGGCTCGCGCAAAAGGCTGATAAGACTGCGAATGCCGATGCGCCCGCCTCTCTCGAAATATCCGGTTGAGGTAAAATACATCTCGCTCGAGAGCAAACAGGGATGAAATGCAAAAAGCTGAAAATAAAAGTTGATGATTGAATGAAGACAGAAGAAACATACAAAATAGCAGGCTTGAAATTAGGTTGGAAAACAATAGAAGAATTTATTGGCGGTTCGGAGACAAAGTATTCAGGAATAGGAAAAATATTTGATAAATACAAAAAAACTCTGGAAAAAGTTGGAATGAAAATCGAAATTAAAGAAATATCTACAGACTCTGACTTTTATGATACCTTATTTAATGTCCTTGGCGCATTTTCCGTGAGCAAGAAAGAAGGCGGAGCTGATTGTTATGAATCATAAGGATCGCGAAACAAAATAAAGAAATGAAAACCAAAAATACTGAAAATGAAGTTGATAATTATGCATAAGACAGTAGCGGTTTATGACTTGGGCGGAAAGAAAACGGGAGAAGCAAAGCTTCCGAAAGTTTTTGCAACGCCCGTGCGCGCGGACCTGATAAAACGCGCCGTGCTCAGCATGCAGGCGAACAGGAGGCAGGCTTTCGGGGCAAGCATCCTGTCGGGATTGCAGACAAGCGCGCATTATCACGGCGTGAAGGACACGAAATACTCGATGAAGAACAAGGAGATGGCAAGGGGACCGCGCGTGCACGAATCGTCTCCTGGGCAGACTTACAGGATGCGCCGCGTTCCGCAGGCGGTCGGCGGAAGGGAGGCTCACCCGCCGAGGGTTGAGAAAATATTGAAGCAGAAAATAAACGACAAGGAAAAAAGGATTGCTATCCAATCAGCAATAGCAGCTTCGGCTGTCAAGGAAATGGTGGAAAAAAGGGGGCATAAGTTCGAGATTGAATTGCCTATCATTGTATCAAACGATATTGAAAGCATATCAAAAGTAAAAGAATTTGAAAAGATTTTGTCCGCGCTCAAGCTTGATAGCGAGATGGAGCGCGCAAAAATCAAATCAATAAGGGCGGGAAAAGGCAAGACGCGCGGAAGAAAATACAAGAAAAGAAAATCACTGCTTGTTGTCGCGGAAGGAAGCAATCTCAAAAAAATCGTGAAAAGTTTTCCAGGAATAGACGTTTCAACCGCAGGCATGCTGAACGCAGAATTGCTCGCGCCTGGATGCCAGGCGGGAAGGCTTGTGTTGTGGAGCGAGAGCGCGATAAAGAAACTGGAGGAGAAATACGGGTAAAAACTAAGATTGCGTTCATAAGCAAAAACTCAAAATAAAAATCAAATATAAAAGATGATATTCATGGCGGAAGAAAATATCGCGGAGAAGAAAAAAGAAATTGCTTCAGAGAAGAAAGCGCATGAAAAGAAAGCCGCGGAGAAGCATGAAAAAAAATCGGCAAAGGAAAAAGCGATGCCCGCGGAAGTCTGGAACATAATCAACCACTCGCTCTTGACGGAAAAATCAATCAGCTTCGTGGAGAGCCAAAACAAGCTCGTGTTTATCGTGCGCCGCGAATCGAACAAGAACAGCATAAAATGGGCTGTTGAAAGGGCGTTTGAAGTAAAAGTTGACGAAGTGAAAACGCTCATCGACCAGAAGGGGAGGAAGAAGGCTTTTGTGAAGCTTGACAAGAATTTCAACGCGGGAGAGATAGCGACGAGATTGGGAATGTTGTAATATGAAACAAGGTGTGATAAAATGGGATTTATTAATTATATTAAAAACATCTTTGGAAAAAATGACATTGCACGACAAATAAAAGAAGACTTAAGCAAAATTGACTTGAGAAATGCCGGCGTTGTTGATTATAGAGAAGTGATACCGATTACAAATTATACGATAGACGAAAAATTGGATGAAGCGTTAAAGAAAGATTGTTAAATTAATGAAGTGATACAGATGGGAAAACGAATCATTTCACGGGCGCGCGGAGCAGGCGGTCCGCGTTACAGGTCGCCGGAGCACAGGTATGTTGGAAGCGTAAGTTATCCGAAGTTCACGGAAGGGCAGATGAAAGCCGAAGTATTGGAAATAGTGCACGACCCGGGAAAAAGCGCGCCTCTCGCAAATTTAAAATTCACAGACGGCAGCAAAAGATATGTGACCGCAACCGAAGGAATGAAAAAGGGGGATTTCATAATATTCGGCGCAACAGGCAGGAATAATGTCGCGAAGCTCGCGGACATACAGGAAGGGGTTCCAATATGCAGCATCGAATTATTGCCTTTTTCAGGACCGAAGATTTGCAGAAGCTCCGGAGTTTACGGCACGGTCATAGCAAAAGGGGAAAAAATTACGGTGAAAATGTCATCCGGCAAGGTCAAGGAATTTAACTCAAATTGTCTCGCAATGATTGGAATACCCGCAGGGGGTGGGCGCGTTGACAAGCTTTATGTGAAAGCCGGCCAGGTTTACCATGCGAAACTCGCAAGAAATAAATTATGGCCGCGCAGCTCTGCATCGAAGATGAATCCTGTTGACCATCCGTTCGGAGGAAAGACAAAGCCGGGATGGCCGAAATCCGTGAGCAGCTGGGCTCCGCCAGGACAGAAAGTCGGCGCAATAGCTTCGCGCAGGACGGGATTGAGAAAGAAGTAGAATTAATAATGAGCTGACAATCATGGCAAAAGTATTCACGTTCCGCGGAAAGACTGCCGAAGAGCTGCAGAAGCTCTCGCTGGAGGAGTTTGCAAAAATGGTGCCGAGCAGGCAGAGAAGGGCGCTGCTGAAGCGCGGGATGACCGAGGACGAGAAAAAGGTTTTCAGGAAATTCAGGAAGAGCCGCGGAAAATTCATCAAGACGCAGGCGCGCGACATGATTATCGTGCCGGAAATGATGGGATTGAAGTTCGGCATACATAACGGGAAGGAATGGATTACCGTTGACATAAAAGCCGAAATGGTCGGGCACAGGCTCGGCGAATTTTCGCAGACAAGGAAGCGCGTGCTGCACTCGGCGCCCGGAATCGGTGCTACAAAGTCAAGCAAGTACGTACCGCTGAAGTAAAAATAGTTGATAAATATGACAGGATACACAGTTCCGATTGAAAAGAATATGGCTTGCGCGAACGCAACGGAAAAGATTTCCACGGTGGCGGCGCAGGCGATATCCAAGAGAATAAACGGAATGGAGTTGAAAGAGGCTGAAGAATTTTTGGAAAAGATGATTGACGAAAAAGTATCAGTGAACCACAAGTTCCATACCAGCGCAGCCGGGCGCATATTGGCTTTGCTGAAATCCGCGGAGAATAACGCAATCGCAAAAAAGCTGGACACCGAGGCGCTTGCGCTGATAATCGCATCGCACAAGGGGCCGAAAATATTCAGGGGCAGGAGGAAGCGTGCTTTCGGAATGCGCATGAAATCAACGCACGTGCAGATAGTGCTGAAACCGACCAAAATAAAAAATGACAAAAAGAAAGAGCATGCGGCAAAACACGCTGTCAAAAAAGAAAAGAAGACAGACAAATAAAATAGCTGAAAAGAAAAAATCAGGATAATGCATCATGACAAACTCATTCCATAACAAGATGATAACATGGCAATTGAACGGCAATTTGTGAAAGACGGAATAAAGAAATCCGACATAGAGGAATTCCTCTCAAAGGAGTTCGTGCGGGCGGGGTACAGCCACAGCGATATCCAGCATACTCCGGTGGCAACCCACATTACAGTTTTCGCGCAAAGGCCGGGAATGGTCATAGGAAAAGGCGGGAAGAACATTGACGCGATAACGGAAATGATAAAGCAAAAATTTGGGATACAAAATCCGCAGCTCGAAGTGAGGGAAGTCGAGATTCCAGAACTTGATGCAAATGTGGTTTCATCGGAAATCGCAAGCGCAATAGAGCGCGGGCTTAATTACAAGCGCGTTGTCAACATCATGATACAAAATATAATGAGAAGGGGCGCGGCAGGCGTGGCAATAAGGGTTGGCGGAAAGCTCGGCGGGGACATGAGCAGGATTGAAAAATTTTCCGCGGGATACCTGAAATACGCGGGCGAAGAGGCGGATACCGAGGTTAGAAAATCCTATGCCACCGCGCTGGTCAAGGCAGGCGCAATCGGAATACAGGTAAAGATACTCCCGACCATGCCGAAAGAAATAGAAATAAGCAGAAGGCTGTTGACTTCGGTTCCCGCGGCAGGCAAGGAAGAAATAAAAGTCGAGATTGAAAAGAAAACCGATGATGAGACCGAACAATCTGAAAATAAGTAATGAGCCGCTCAGAAAATCATAATATCGTACGATGGCATCCATTCAATAATGATGTGATAATTATGGCAGTGCTAAGAAAAAAACAAATCCGGGAAATGGAAGCGGGAGAAAGGGAAAAGAAGCTTGGAGAGCTCAGGCTGGAACTTATGAAAGAAAAAGGCCATGTTGCGGTAAGCGGCGCAGTGACGAATCCGGGAAAAATCCGCGGAGTCAGAAAGACTATTGCAAGGCTGCTGACGCAGAAGAACATGAAAAGTAAACAGTGATGAGAGAAGGATTCAAAAGCAGATGCAGGATAAAAATTATCGTGATAATTAAAAATAAAAAACAAGGTGAATAAACTGGCAGAAATATGCAAGAATTGCGGGTTGCCAAAGGAGCTTTGCGTATGCGGAGCCATTGCAAAAGAGTCTGCAAAAATACAGGTCTATTCGGAAAAGAAATCCTTCGGGAAATGGATGACCGTGGTTGAAGGATTGTCCGAAGATGTGAATCCGAAAGAGCTGACAAAAAAACTGAAGACAAAACTGGCGTGCGGCGGAACATACAAGAACGGCAGGATAGAATTGCAGGGAAACCATATGCAAAAAATAAAGAAGTTGCTCATAGACTCCGGATTTTCAGAGGAGCAAATACAGGACTGAACGGAAGCGATATGCATGCTGACCCCGCGAAACATTGCAAGGCACGAGCTCATCGGGCTGGAGTGCATTGTCCTGAAAAGCAGGAACAAAAAGCAGGAAGGCTTGAACGGGATAGTCGCGGATGAGACAAAAAACACGATTGTGATAATGCAAAACGGAAAAATTTCCAAAATCGCAAAGGCAGGCGCTGAATTTGTTTTCACGCTGCCTTCCGGAAAAAAGGTTAAGGTATCCGGGCAATTGCTTGTTGCGAGGCCCGAGAACAGGATAAGAGCAAAACTGAGAAAATGGTGACCGCGAAAAAAGCGGAAAATTCAGATGATGAAGAAAGAATTGAAATGAAAAAACAGAACCAGAAAAGCAAAGAACAACAAAACGATAAAGTCAGCGCAACTAAATACAACCCATAATGACGTGGTAATCATGGCAAAAAAATCAGAAACAAAACACAGGAATGTTGGCATTGAAGCAAAGCCCCCGCAGCAGAGCTGCTCGGACAGGAAATGCCCGTGGCATGGCACTTTGCCCGTGAGAGGAAGGGTATTCGAGGGGAATGTAATCTCCGACAAAGCTGCAAAGACTGTTGTCGTGGAATGGGGATTCAACAGGCTCATCCAGAAATACGAGCGCTATGAGCGAAGGCATACAAGGCTAGTCGCCTACAATCCCGAGTGCATTGATGCGAAAACCGGCGACAGCGTGAAGATAGCCGAGTGCAGGCCGCTCTCAAAGACAAAATCGTTCGTCGTGATTGAGAAAATGGAGAACAGCGGCGCGAAAAAATAAAACCGAAAAAAATCAGCGCACAAAAAAACGTAAATCAAATCATAATTAAAAAAATAAATTTCATTTCATATCGAGTTGATAATCATGAAAGCAATAAGCGCAAATGTTACAAAGGGAGTTGAGACAGGCAGCTTCCTGAAGTGCGCGGACAACACGGGAGCGCAGATAGTTCAGTTAATAACGGTGAAAAGCACGCACAGCGTCCGCAGGAGAAGGACTGGCGCGGGAGTCGGCGCGGTCATCGTAGGCACCGTGAAAAAAGGGGACGTGAAAATCAGGCACGAAGTTGTGACAGGCGTCATAGTGCGCCAGCGCAAGGAATACAGGAGGCCGAACGGAATGCGCATAAAATTCGAGGACAATGCTGTTGTGCTGATAAACGAGAGGATGGAACCGCGCGGAACCGAGATTAAAGGGCCGATAGCAAAGGAAGTCGTCGAGCGCTTTAGCGCTCTCGGAAAAATAGCGAGCACGATAGTGTAGGATTGCACGAAAATAAAAAAATAAAGTGATAAAAATGATACAGTCGTCAAAACCGAGAAAGCAGAGAAAGGCGCTTTACAATGCGCCGCTGCACATGAGGCAGAAGCTGATGGGCGCTCACCTGTCAAAGGAGCTGCACGCACAGACTGGCAAGAGGAGCCTTCCGATAAGGAAAGGCGACGAGATAAAAATCATGCGCGGCTCAAACTCGGGGAAGACGGGAAAAGTCGCGGAAGTTGACTTGAAAAAGGCGAAAGTTTTTGTTGAAGGCATTGTAAGGAAAACGGCAAAAGGGAACGAGGCGAAAATCGGGCTTGAGCCTTCAAATCTTTTGATAACAAAGGCGGAGTTCAGCGACAAGATGAGGCAGAAAATTTTAGAAAAGGCAAGAATGAAAGTGTAAAGGTTGAAATGAAAAAATGATGTTGTGATTTTATGGCATGGTCAAAAAGATTATCTGCGCCGATTGCAAAAGAAAGAAAAAGTAAGGGCAAGTTCATAGTTGCATCGAGAGGCCCGCATAAAAAGGACGCATCCATTTCATTGCTTGTGGCTTTGAGGGACAACATAATGCTTTCCGAAACATACAAGGAAGGCAAGCATTCCATAAAGCGCGGGGAATTGGTTGTTGACGGAAAATCCTGCAAGGACCACAAACACGGCATAGGGCTGATGGATACCATTCACATTCCTTCCGTTAATGTTTCATACAGGGCCATGAACGGGAAGAAAGGCTTGATACTGGTAGAAATTCCAGAAAAGGAAAGCAAGACAAAGATATGCAAGATTATCGGCAAGACCGCGATAAAGGGCGGAAAAATCCAGTACAACCTTCATGACGGCAGAAACCTGATTCTGGGGGAGAAATACAAAACGGGGGATTCCCTTGTAATCGGCCTGCCGGGGCAAAAAATAATCGAGCACCTAAAGTTCGCGGAAGGGAACACTGCATTCATTACCACGGGAAAAAACGCGGGCGCAATAGCAAAGATAGAAAAAATAGAAGCAGGCAGGACGAAAAGAGTCTGGATGAAAAAAGAGGGAGCCGCAGGTTCCGATTTCGAGGCGCCTGTCAATTATGTGATGATAGTCGGAAAGGACAAGCCAGCAATAACGGTCGAGTAAAATGAAAGATATAGGAAAAATAGAGAAAGTGGAAGTAGGACAAAAATTTCAATGGGTTGTCGCAAAAGCGATTGTTGAAGACGGCGGCAAAATTTTGATGTGCAGAAGGAAAGAAGATGTTGACAAAGGATTGTATGAACTGCCTGGAGGAAAGATGGAAGTCGGAGAAAATATCATTGATGGATTAAAACGAGAAATGAAAGAAGAGACAGGGATTGAAATTGAAGTTGATGGAATAAAAGCTCTGAACGAAATAAAAGAGATTCAGCCTTTCATGATAATATCAGACCCTTTAAAACGAGTCGCCTTGTTTTTCAAGGCAAGAAAAGTCGGAGGAGAAATGTTGAGCGAATCAGAAGAGCAGAACAATATTAGATTTTATACAAAAAAAGAAGTTGATGAACTATTAAAAAAGAAATTGATTAGGCTGCTTGTAAAACCAACTATTGAGAAATGGCTGAAGATTTGATGTGATTGTTATGAAAAATACCCAGAATCCGATGCGCGAAATCAGGATGGAAAAACTTACCATCAATATAGGCTGCGGCACAGGCGGAGAAAAGCTTGACAAGGCGAAAAAGCTGCTTGAGAAGCTCACTGGAAAAAAAGTCGTGATTACAACATCCCATTCAAGGTCGACATTCGGGGTTGCAAAAGGCAGGCCTCTCGGCTGCATGACAACGCTTCGCGGGGAAGATGCAAAGGCGTTCCTGAAGAAGGCTCTGGAAGCATTGGACGGAAAAATAGCGGAAAGGACTTTTGACAGGCAGGGAAACTTCTCTCTAGGGATAAAAGAGCAGATTGACCTGCCCGGCGTGAAGTACGATCCTGAAATCGGGATATACGGAATGGATGTGTGCGTGACGCTCGAAAGGCGCGGATTTCATATTAAGAAAAAAAGAATCCCGCACAAAATCGGAAAAAAGCACATTATTAAAAGGGACGAGTCAAAAGAATGGGCTATAAAAAACTTCGGAGTCAAAGTTGAGTAATGGAAATAAATTCCAGATGATAATCATGAAACAGATAAAAAAAATCAGGAAAACCGGAAAAGGCGCGTACACGTGCAGGAGATGCGGAAGGCACGGCGCGATAATAAGAAAATATGACCTGATGTACTGCCGCCAGTGCATGCGCGAGGTAGCCGTGAAAATCGGCTTCAGAAAATACAGCTAACCGCGGCTTCACTTGAAAAAATTAAAACAATGAGTTGAAAATTATGCGACACGATTTGATTTCAGACATGCTGTCCGCGATAAAGATTAGCGAGACCTTTGGAAAGAAGAGCGTCACCATAAAGGCGTCAATAATGGAAAAGGACTTGCTTTTAATCCTGCAGAAAAACGGCTATATCGGAAGCTTCGAGCTTGTAGAGGACGGGAAGGGGGGAAAATTCGAGATACAGCTCGTAGGAAAGGTGAATGCCTGCGGCTCAATAAGGCCGAGGTTTGCCATCAAAACAAGTGAGTTTGAGAAATGGGAGCACAGGTTCCTGCCTGCCGCGGGAATCGGCTTGATCATACTCTCGACTTCAAAGGGAATAATGACGCACAGCGAGGCAAAGCAGCAGAATGTCGGGGGCAAGCTGCTCGCATATGTGTATTGAAAAAATGACAAGTGACAATCATGGCTGAACGGACAATTGAAATACCGCAGGACGTTAACGTGGGCGTGGAAGGCTTTAGGGTAAATGTCAGCGGAAGCCGCGGCAAGGTAGAAAAAGATTTTGCATCCCCGCTTTTCATGAATGAGATAAAAATCTCGAAAGACGGCGGCAAAATAACCGTTTCATGCGACAGCAAAAAAAGAAGGATAAAATCAATGGCTGGAACGATTGAATCGCATATCAACAACATGATTAACGGAGTGATAAATGGCTACGTTTACAAGCTTAAGATTGTGTTCATGCATTTTCCAATGACAGTCAAAACCTCCGGAAGGGATGTTCTCGTGCAGAATTTTCTCGGGGAGAAATCAATGAGAAAGGCGGAAGTCGCGGGCGACGTAAAGGTGGAAATAAAGGATGATGAAATAACGGTCACGGGCTATAACAAGGAGGATGTCGGCCAGACCGCGGCGAACATAGAGCGCGCCACAAAGATTTCCGCGCGCGACCGCAGGGTCTTTCAGGACGGAATCTTTTTGGTCAGCAGCGGATGAAAAATAATTGAATTCATTTATGATAATGTGATGATTATGCCGGAAGAAAAACAGGCAAAAGCCGATGAGAAAAAAACTGCAAAAAAAGAGAAGTCCATATTTGCAGTCGGAAAAAGAAAGGTTGCGGTAGCCCGCGCAATATTGAAGAAAGGAACGGGAAAGATTGTCATAAACAGCATACCACTCAACATCTTCGAGCCCGCGCTTGCAAGGGACATGATTTCAGAATCGCTCATGCTTGCCGGGGATGCCGCGAAGCAGGTTGACATTTCCGTTTCAATGGAAGGCGGCGGAATAATGGGGCAGGCGGAAGCTGCAAGGCAGGCTATCGCAAAATCGCTTGCGGAGTTTGACAAAAACCTGATGCCCGTTTTCCTCCATTATGACAGGTCAATGATTGTCGCGGACCCGCGAAGGAACGAGCCGCACAAGCCGAGCAGGAGCAAGGATGGCCCGAGAAGGCACAAGCAGAGATCGAAGAGATAAAAGATGTTTGTATGTTTATAGAAAATATTGACCCTCCAGTTTTAGGTGAAATGTTAAAACGAACATGGGAAAAAATGTGGTATGAAGCCACACCTATAAATCCAGAAACAGGAAAACCTATATATCCGATTAATGAATGAGAATTAAATTCAATCAATAATAATGTGATAAACCATGATGATGCCAGTAAGATGCATTTCGTGCGGCAAGCCGCTTGCGCACTTGTGGGAGCAGTACAAGGCGCACGTGGACAAGGGCGAAGACCCGAAGAAGGTGCTTGACGAGCTTGGAGTGAAAAACTACTGCTGCCGCGCGCTGTTCGTCGGCAACGTGGAGCTGATTGAGCAAGTCGGGAAGTTCAAGAGATAATCTTTTATTTCTGAAATTTATTTTCGCACTTCAATTAAGGTTTAAATACGTCTTTCTCAAAAATTATTCTCATGTCTGTTATTCTTTACAGTCTTGTCGCCGCGCTGGCAGCGCTTTTGGCAAGCATAGTGCCGCTGAAGTTCAACATAACATCGAGGAGGCTCACATATCTTCTTGCCGCGTCCGCGGGAATACTCCTGTCCATAGCGTTCGTTGACATACTTCCGGAAGCATTTGCGCTCTCGCCATTCGCGGGATTCGGAATCCTCGCGGGCTTTCTCATAATAAACTTTATGGAACAGTTTGTCATCACCGAGCCTTCATCGGAAATAACCGAAGATTGCAAGCTCCACAAGGTCTCGATGACCGCATTCGCGGGGCTGCTGTTTCATAGCTTCATCGACGGAATAGCCATCGCCGCAGGTTTCGGAGTTTCAGCGGCGCTTGGCGCAGTGATAACTTTTGCGGTCCTCATACACGCGATACCGGACGGAATATCCGCAAGTTCTCTGCTTCTTGCGAGCAAATACTCAAGTTCGAGAAGGAAGGTTTTTTCGCTGGCAAGCGTCATAGCGCTCGCAAAGCCTGCGGGAACCGTTGCCTTCCTGCTTTTGGCGGGCTCGGTCAGCAATCTGTTCTTATCAGTCGTGCTCGGCGTTTCCGCAGGCTCGTTCATTTACGTCAGCGCCGCCGGTTTATTACCGCACATACACAGGGAAAAGAACCTGAAAATCTTCCTTGTTTTCGTGCTCGGGATTTTTCTGGTATTGCTCCGCTCTTTCGTTTGATAAATAAATACCTTCCAATCAATAAATTCAACGCGGGCTCGTAGTCTAGCTTGGTTCAGGATACTAGCTTGGGGAAGCCCTTTTTGCTGGTGCAAAAAACATTAACGGAAAGGGTAAACAAATTGCTAGCGACCGGAGTTCAAAAAAGGTTTTCTTTTAAAAGAAAACCTTTAGCAAAAGAAACATTAAAGGAGAAAGATTCAAAGGAAAACCTTTGGTTGACAGCTTCGAAAGGAAGAGGTTACCCAAAGGGGAAACCTTGGTTTCCCCTGGTCTCCGCGGGCCCACCATTATTTAGGGATATATACAGCTATTTGAAATTTGGGTGTTTAGTTTTATAAAAGTTAATGAGAATTTTTATAAATCTTGTTATGAAGAAAAATAAATAATATAAGTAATAAAAACGAAGCCATTATAGTAATGCTTGCAAGTGTCATATCTTGAAGATGGTCGAGCCATCTGAAATAATAAGCAACCCAAATACTAGATATCAAACCGCCCCCGATTCCTATTGTAATTCCAGCCCAATAATTATCAATTTTTCTATTCTTGCTTTTATCTTCGACTTTTATATTTTCCCTTATTAAGGCTCTTTGTGAAAAATAACGATTTTTCTTTTCTTGTCTTGAGAGAGATTTTAAATACCTTATAATATACGGAATAAAGAAAGAAACTATACCACCAATAATAGCACCAATAAATGCCCAGAAAAATGGTACAATCCATTTGATTTGTGATTTTTTAGAAAATGTGAATTGAGTAAAATCTAATTTGTTTGTGCTTATACTCCAAGTCAAATCCTTACGATTAGTTTGTGAAACATAACTGTTAAGAATTAATCCTAAAGGCACATTCTCAGGCAGAAAATCTGTTGAATTAAGATATATTTCCTTATTTATTGCCAGATTTTTATCCTCTGTATAAAGTACAGATTTAGCACCAACAATATATGTATAATCTCCTCTATCAATTGGAAAATCAGATATAGTATAAGAAATAAAATAAAAGTTTCGCAAGTATTGACTGTCCTTATCTATTTGAGTTGAGTATAGATACTTATTTGAATTTGTATAAGGATTATAAACAATTGATGTAAGATTAGGCTGAAATTCTTTCTTACATGAATAAAAAATAATTCCAGCATTGCTTCCTGAAAAAATAGCATCTGAATATTTTCAACCTTTAACAGATATGTTCGTTATATTAGGTGTTGATGCAGATTCCATTGGGTCTATACTAAAATTTAATTCATTAAAATATTTAGAATAATTCTCGCCATACTGCATATCTAAAAGTAAATTTACAGTGAATGAAGAATGTGGATTTAAAACATCTTCTTCTCTCCATTCATTCAGCGTTGGATCTAAATTTGCCTCATTAGGGTGCCATTGTGAAAAAATCTCAACACTAATTGCATTGACATTGTTTATGTATAAAATACTAAAAATAAATATGGAAATTATCAGTGTTTTGTTGTTCCTCATAACTATTACCTAGAAGTGTGATGATGTTCTAATGCAAATCAGTAGTCTTGCTATTATGTTCCATATATTTTGCTTTAAATATTTGTCCTCTACCATGCTTCTATCACTGGTAAGGCGATAGAATTATATAAAGAAAGTCTGCATTCAGTTCAGCCCCCTACTGCTCACAAAAAGGTGGATTTCCTTCCGCTTTTCTTTCGCGGTCTTGCCCTGCAAAGCGTCTTTCAGCAATCTCATCTTGAGCTTCAGGCTCTTTTCCATTATCCTGCCGTTGTAATTATACCTGCCCCTGTTTTGCAGCGGCTCGGCAAGCTTCAGGAGCTCGCAAGTTATCTCGTCCTTCCACTTGAACAGCACGAACGACACGCCCACGGCGTAGCCGATTATTATCGGGTGATATGCGGGTATCGAAAAAACATATCCCAGTTCCCCCGCTATGAGCGTGCTTATCACGTCAAGCGCGGTCGCTACTTTTACGGAAAGCCCGGGGGTGGATATCGCTGGCATGAAAATCACCATCAAAGGAAAGATGTGGAAAACGGATGGACAAAGTCCCAAAGGTGGATTAAGAAAAACAAAACTAATTTTTAGTTAGCTAAATACATTTTGAACCATGTCAGTTATAAAGATTTGTTCGCTGGAAAGAATGCTTCTCAACTAGCAAGAATAAAAAAAACTATTTCCCGACTACAACACGTATCCTCTTGGCAAGTTCTTTCGTCTCGCCGTGGAGAAGAACATAATTTGATATGCGCGAAACAATCTTGTCCCCGCGCTTTCCGTTCAATTCCGCGGGATGCAGCCGGACTGCCCTGAAATCCGAGACGGCCTTTATCCTGTAATGAAGTATGCGCTCTTCCCTTGATTTCAATCTTCCGAGCCTCCATACCACTTCCGTGCCCGAGTGTATTTTCCTTATGACAGGCTTTATTGATTCAAACTTGTTCAGCAGTTCGAATTCTTTCGGGATGATATCCCTTACAACGGCGTTGTCTATCGGGCGGAGCCCGCTTCTCACGTCAAGGGAAACGGAAATCTCACCGGTGTGCCGGATTATTTTTTTTCTTATTGAAAGGGATGAAAGGACCATGTAATAGTAGGCTCCGATGAAAACAAGAATGACAGCCGCAAACGGCACAGGCCAAAAAATTTCCGAATAGATTATTGTCACGGACTCGCTCGGCGCGATGGAAACAGCCCAGCTATAAGCATCGCCGGTTGAGGAAGGCTTTGTCCCGGAATAGACGGAGTACCATGCATTCAGGACATTTGATTTTATCTCGGAAGTCTGCGCTGCGTTGCCGTAATTCGTGGAAACAAGCGTAATATAATTTCCGAAAATCGAGGACGAAATATTTTTCACTGTCTTGACTATTGGAATGGAAGGAATGTTGAATGACATGGATTTTTTGGCAAGCACGGAAGTGTCCTGCATGACTTTTGCCTCTATATTATATTGCCCGGGCGCGGCCACATTGTCAATGGAAAAATCCGTGGAAAATGCCTTGACAATGCCGGAATCGATGCTTGACGCGGACATGGTTTTTGTCTTGTCGCCAAGCGTGAATACAATCTTCATGTTGTTAAGCTGTTTTGAGCCGATGTTTCTTATGCTGACGGAAACTGTAACCATGTCTCCCGGCTTGCAATCTGTGCACGAGAGCGAAGAATCTTTTATTATCACCGAGCTTGACTGCAAAACGTTTGCAAAAACGCTTTTTTCAATCTTGTTGTCCTTGTCGCTTGCCCTTGAAACTATGATGGAATACTCGTAATTGTTGGGCATTGCATCCGAGACAGGCTCCAACCGCAAAGCGGAGGAAGCGCTTGAGCCGTAGGGAACATAAATGCTTTGATCACCGATTGCAATCCATGACGAGTATGTGCCTATTGCCGCGATTGAAAACCAGTCGTTTATTCCGCCGTTTGTCACCAGAACGGAAAAATTCGTGGTGTTTCCCGCATAAATCGTCTCAGGCTGCGTAATATTTACAGAAAAGTCCGCGGCTGCCGCCGGATATGCCGCAGTAAGAATTGCAAAAACCAATATCGGGAATAAGAAATATTTCATACGCATCACCCTTAAATAAACATTTCCCACTTATAAGCCTTTCTGAAATGGAACTCTGCGTTTTTCATCACTCCATTCTATTCTCCAAATCTTTATATTTCTCTTTCATCATTCAATTCTTATGAAAGCAATCTCCGCCGTCATCGTCACAATAATGTTATTGATGATAACAGTCTCTCTGGTTGGAGTGTTCTATGTTTTCTCTGCCACGATAGCTGGCTCTTCAACTTCTTCTGGCT
>JAVHRC010000050.1:0-1001 GCA_036171435.1 Candidatus Aenigmatarchaeota archaeon | reverse complement strand
AGCACTGGCTGCGGGTACTGCTGCGGTAAATGCCTCGAATGGAAATGTCAGTGGACGTTCAACTGTTACAGTAACAACGCCACCAGCAGTAAAGAAATTCACTGTGCAGGTTCTCGGAATATCAAGCAGACCGTCAGGAATACTGGTTCTGAGAAGATCAAAGGGCGATTTAACTTCGGACGAGGCATGCAAGTCAGTGTGCGAAATGTTGAAAAGGATGTAATGTAACTGCATTACTCTTTTTTTTACTTTTTTCACAAAAAAACCAAAAAGCTGAAATCCATTTCTGAAACAGTAGATGAGGAAGTATCCAAAGTACCCAAAAATTACAGCGAAATTATCATACTTGGAGCAGCAAAACAAAACGCATTTAACAGACTTAAAAGAAAATAAGAACTGCTAACGTGATGAAACAGAGGATGCAACCGTATGCATATTGTCCAAAGATCAGAGGGACGTGTCTGTCTCAGAGGCACTTGCGCTGAAACAGAGGATGCAACCAAATATGTTCTTGCGTTTGCTTGGAGTGCATTCCGTCTCAGAGGCACTTGCGCTGAAACAGAGGATGCAACATAGACGATACAAGAACGATCCACAAAGCCGGTCATGGGTCTCAGAGGCACTTGCGCTGAAACAGAGGATGCAACAAGATAATGTCTATCCTTGCCGGCGGAGAATGTTTTGTCTCAGAGGCACTTGCGCTGAAACAGAGGATGCAACATTATGATTATTAGTGCTGCCATTGCGTACATCATCAGTCTCAGAGGCACTTGCGCTGAAACAGAGGATGCAACAAGCCAACAGATCGCATCCAGAAACAAGCAGCAGAGTCTCAGAGGCACTTGCGCTTAAACAGAGGATGCAACAATCTATCGTGAATAAATTCATTCAAAAATGGAAAGTTCAAGATTCACCTGCGCTCATCACGGGCATGTGGGCGCGACAGATTCAACTATTCTATCCATCGCCTTTTGCCTCTGTTTTTCAGTCTTTTCATCTTC